>NZ_JALW01000005.1:0-243066 GCF_000710795.1 Enterobacter sp. T1-1
CAGCAACTGGCAGCGTTGGCGGGCGAATACCTGCACGCACTGCGCCAGCGGCAGGTGCAGCCGGGCGAGAACATCGGTCTGTCAATGCCGCGCAACCGACATCTGCCTGCGGCAATGCTGGCGATTCATGCCGCCGGAGCAAGTTATGTTCCTCTGGATCTGGCGTATCCGCCCGCCCGTCTGGCACTAATGCTGGAGGACAGCCAGTGCCGGCTGGTGATGACCGCAGAGGCCGGGCACTTCCGCGACTACGCCATTCTCAGCCCGGTCGCCGGAACGTTATCCCAGGGGCAGGCCCTGCCGGAACCGGATCAGGAAAGTGTGGCCTATGTGCTGTATACCTCCGGCTCCACGGGGCGGCCAAAAGGGGTACAGGTGACGCATGCCAATGTGGGCAGACTGCTGGCGTGGGCGCAGGCAACATTTAGCGCACAGGAAAGGGCCAGGGTACTGGCGTCGACCTCAATTTGTTTCGATCTGTCGGTTTTTGAGCTGTTTGTGCCGATTTGTCTTGGTACATGCTGCGTCATCGTTGAGCGGGTATTGTCTCTGGTGGATACGCCTGTCGATGTTTCTCTTATCAATACCGTACCTTCCGCCATTGATGCCCTGTTGCAGGCTGACGCCTTCCCGACGCGGGCACGGGTCGCGCTTGTGGCTGGGGAGCCGTTCCGGCAGGCGTTGGTGGAGCGGCTGCTGGCGCGACACGCTCTGCCGCGTCTGTTCGATTTGTATGGTCCGACCGAGGATACCGTCTATTCAACCTGCGCCCAGCGCACCGTGGGCGGCGAAGAAACGATCGGCCATCCGCTACCGGGCACCCGGGCATGGATCCTTGACGAAAATGAGATGCCCGTTGCCGAAGGGTTGCCGGGCGAGCTCTGGCTCGCGGGCGGTAAATTGTCCAGGGGATATCTTGCCCGACCAGAGCTGAATGAGGTGCTTTTCCGTGTCCCGGCGGTGTTGGCGCATATAGAGACGCGAGCCTACCGCACAGGGGATCGGGTGAAAAGATTGCCGGACGGGCGGCTGATGTATCTCGGCCGTCGGGATCATCAGATCAAGCTGAACGGTTATCGGATCGAAACGGGCGAGATTGAACGTCGCCTGTTGGCCATGCCGCATATTCAGCAGGCTGTTGTGGGGGTGGTCGCTGATGCACTGGGGCAATCACAGCTGACCGCCTGGTATGTGGCCGGAGGCGATGCGCCGGAAACAGCGCACTTTCAGCAGCAGCTTGCACAGATGATGCCGGTCTGGATGATGCCTACCCGCTGGATGAGGCTGGAGGCGCTACCGCAAACGCCGAATGGAAAAACCGACCGACGGGCGCTCCCCATTCCTGACGAACGTCAGAGCACGGATAACCCGCTGCAAGGCGAACATGAAAACTGGTTGGCTACGCACTGGCAGAGCGTGCTGGGCGTGATGCCGACGAGACGGGATGCGCACTTTATTAGCCTGGGTGGCAACTCACTGATGGCGATTCAACTGCGGCAGAGACTGAACCTGGCGCTGCGCTGTGAGGTTCCGGCCGCGCTGGTCTTAAACCACAGGATCCTTTCGGAACAAGCACAAGCGCTGGCGGGTTGGCTTGAGAGTCAGGCCTCCCAGGATGACGTTGAGGAGTATTCAATATGAAAGAGGCTATCGCACTTTTTAGCCGATTGTACGAGCAGGACGTTGAATTGCGCAGTGAGGGCGATCGATTGCAGGTTCGGGCGGCAAAGGGGCGGCTGGATGAAGCCACACGTCAGGCCCTCAGCACGCATAAAGCGCAGCTTCTCAGTCTTATCACCGGCGTTGGCGATGATATTCCCGCCAGTGAAGGACAGCAACGATTGTGGATTATCGATCAGCAAATGCATAACGATGCCTACCATATTGGGCTATGCGTCACGCTGGATGGTCCACTGGACGGCGCGCGACTGGCGCAAGGCGTGAATGAGGAAATTGCTTACCACCCAGCGCTTCGTACCCGGTTGTATGAGACCGACAGCGGATTATGCCAGCGTGCAGACGCCGAGGTGCCGCAGGTACGGCTGGAAAACGATCCCACAGCCGAGCCCCTCTCGCTGCTTGATGCGCTGGCTTCACGCCCTTTCTCTCTTAGTGAGGCACCTGTGCGTGCGCGGTTGATTGCGGTGAATGCACAGCGTCATTTGCTGCTGCTGGTCATCCATCATAGCGCGGCGGATGGCTGGAGCCTGGGCATTTTGCTTAACGGCATCTCTCGCCGCTACCGGGGGGAACCGCTGGAGCAACCACTACCGGCGGTTTATCGGCCAGAGACTCGCGTTGAAGCGGACAATGCCTGGTGGGAGAAACTGCTGCAAAATGCGCCGGAGCCCGTCCGTTTTTCAGCGCCCGACGAAGGAGAGCAGCAGGCCCGACATCTTGCGATCCCCTTTGATACCGCGTTATGGCAGCAGCTCACTACGCTGGCGGCGCAAAGTCGGATCGGACTTCAACCCTGGCTCAGCGCTGCGTTTCACGTGCTGCTGGGAAAAATATTCAGTAAGTCGGCGTTGGTCCTGTTAACACCTTATGCCAGGCGTCACGAGGCGCGCGATCTGTCGCGGGTAGGTTTTTTGGCCAATACGTTGTTTACCCGAGCCGAATTACCGGGACAGCTGACGCTGCGTGAACTGGCTTTTCAGCTTGCGCAACAGGCTGATGAAGGGCAGCGTCATGCGGACGCATCCTGCGCGGTGCTACAGGCACGTTACCCCGATGCCGCCAGTGACATTATGTTTACACTGGAAGACGATGCCACGAGTCTCTTCACCCTGCCCGGCGTTGTGGCGAAGATTGACCGCTACCAGGCGGCAAATGCCAAGTTCAGCCTGCTGATGACGGTGGTGTCTGGGACGTTGCCGCATGCCCAGTTGAGCTGGCGCGTCGGGGCCGTCACGCCGGAAGAGGCCCAGGGAATGGCACAAGGGTATCTACATCTGTTGAGACAGCTGGTGGCCACGCCGGATGGCGCTATTCAGCAGATGGCGCTGGCCGCCGGGCCGGAAGCACTTCCGGCGCTGCCGCCTGCTGAGAATCTGCTTATCCGTATTCACCGTCAGGTCAACGCAACACCGGATGCCGTTGCCGTTCGCGCAGGTGATGTCTGCTGGAGCTACGCGACGCTCTGGCAGCGTGCCGGAGAGGTCATGTTGTGGCTGCGCGAGCAGGGGGTGGGGCGCGGCGATCGGGTCGGGGTGTTGTTGCCCGCGGGGCCGGAGGCGCTGGCGGCAACGTTAGGCACGCTGGCAGCGGGGGCTTGCTACGTTCCCCTGGATGTCCGGCAGCCTGCTGAACGGTTGCAGGGAATAATCGAAGATGCCGGGCTTTGTGTAGTGATTGACGATCGTCAGGTTCCTGCGCAGGCGATGATCGCTGAATGGTCATTCACGCTACCGGAGAGTAAAGATCTCGCCTGGATGATCTTTACCTCAGGATCGACAGGTAAACCCAAGGCGGCGATGGTGCACCACGGAGGCGTATCCCGCCTGCTGGAGTGGTATTGCCAACTGACCGGGACCGAAGCACTGCGCGACGTTATCGTTAGTAATCCCTCCTTCGACTTGACGCAGAAAAACCTTTTCGCGCCGTTGATGTGTGGCGGCGAGGTGGTATTCCCGGCCATGGACGTCTTTGACGCCCGCAGCGTGTTGACGGCGATCCACCGTCATCGCGCCACGCTTATTAATTGCACGCCGACGGCGTTTAATACGCTTTTACAGGAAGCAAAAGAGGACGGCTATCGCGCGCTCGCCTCGCTTCGCTGGGTGATTCTGGGCGGAGAGACAATCTTACTGATGCCGCTGCAGCAGTGGCAGCAGGAAAGCGGCACGCAGGCACGGGTGGTGAACAGCTATGGCCCGACAGAATGTTCGGATGTGGTGGCCAGCTACCTGCTGGCGGCCGACCTCTCCGCACAGGCTGAACCGGTACCGTTAGGCCGCGCCATTGCAGGGGCGAGGTTGCTGATTGTCGATGCGCACGGACAACCGGTGCCGGACGGTATCGCCGGTGAACTGATGATTGATGGCGACGGCGTGGGGCCTGGGTACTATCAGCGGCCGCAACTCACGGCGAGACAATTTTTGGCTCATGGATCTGGCACCAACGGCCTGCGTTATCTTTCCGGCGATCGGGTGCGACGCCTGCCGGAGGGGGAGTTGCAGTTTCTGGGGCGTAACGATCGGCAGATTAAACTCAACGGTTACCGGATCGAAACGGATGAAATCGAATCGGCGCTGTTGAAAAGTGGTCTGGTTAAGGAGAGCGCCGTGGTGGTGCGTCACGACGACAGTGGTCACGCTATTCTGGTTGCGTTCTTTTGTTGCGAAGGGCGGGCACCCTCTGAGGAGGCGCTGCGCGCAGGTTTGCGGCAAATGCTGCCGCTTTATAGCATTCCCGCTCGCTTTGTCCAGCTACCTTCACTGCCGCTGACCCGAAGCGGCAAGATTGATCGAAATGCATTGCCTTTGAGTCTGCCGGCGGCGGTGGACGCCACCTCCGGAGAAGCGTTGCAAACGCCGCTTGAGGTGCAAGTTGCGGCCGTATGGGCGAGTTTACTCAGGGTGCCCGTTGAGCATCGCCATGTCGATTTCTTTGCCGCCGGAGGCCACTCGCTGCTGGCGATGCAGGTGATCAGGGAGATCCGTAAAATGACCGGCATTCCGGCATCGACGGGGATGTTGCTACGCCATTCCACCCTTGCGGAGTTCGCCGGTGTGCTGGCTAAAATGTCCCTCAGTGAAGAAACGACGCAACCAGCGCTTGCGGACGACGCGATCCATCCGCTGACGCCGATGCAGAAAAGGCTGTGGTTCCTCTGGCGTCTGGAAGGGGCAAGTAGCGACTACTCGATGTCGGCAGCCTGGTCGCTGAACGGGCCGCTTGAACCACAGCGGCTGATGAAGGCACTGGAGACAGTTGTCGCCCGGCATATTCTGCTGGGCAGCCGTTTAGTGGAAACCGATCGCGGGCCGGGATATCAGTTCCAGCCCGGCGATAATGAGACGTTACTCGAATACCATTTGCTTGATGCGGCGGCGTTTCCCGCGTTTCGCGCCGCATTTCATGCACAGCCCATCGATCTATCCAGGGATAGATTTCTTCGTGCAGCGTTGGTGAAGATTGCCGAAGAACAGCACTTTTTACTGGTTAATATCCACCATATTGCCGCTGATGGCTTGTCGCTGCCTGTCCTGCTGGCAGATCTTCAGCAGGCATGGGAGGGGAAGCGATTCAGCGAACCTGCGGTGCCGTTTTACCGCCTTGTGGGAGAGCAACAAGGCGCCATGTCAGCCCTGCATGAACACTGGCGTAAATATCTGGCTGACGCGCCTCAAACCTCGCTGTTCCCCGCCGATCGGCCGACCAGAGATCGGCGTGAGGCCACCGTTGTGGCGCTGGACATGGATGAAGCGCATTGGGAAGCGGTGAACCAACAGGCGAGGGCGCTGGGCGTGACGCCTTTTGTGCTGCTGCTGGCTTCCTGGTTTATTTTATTGTACCGCTATACCCGGCAGTCCGATTTGGTGCTGGGTGTGCCGGTCGCGCTTCGCGATACCCCTCAGAGTGAGAATGTCATCGGGCCATTACTCAATACTGTGCCGGTCTACATACAGTTTCAGGAGCACGACAGCGTTATCGACAGCGTCCAAAAGGTTTCTCAGGCTTTTGACGGTGCGGTTTGGGGGGCGACGCTGCCCTTCGAAGAGATTGTAGAGGTGACTAACCCGCTGCGTCAGCCCGGACTATCCCCGCTGTTCCAGATTCAAGTCGTGCAGGATCCTGCCACTCCAGCGGCGCTCTCATTACCCGGTCTGGAGACACATCTCTGCCCGGCTCTGGAACAGAATGTGAAATACGATCTGAATATTCATTTTCAGCCGACGGAGAACGGTTTTGGTGGCTATCTCGCTGCACGGCGCGACTTCTACGGCATTAACACGCTGAACGGCATCATTCAGGCATGGCACTGCTTGCTGGCTGCGATGGCGGCGGATGGCTCCAGGCCGATCCGTCAGCTTCCTTTGATGGATGCGGAAGGAATGTGCCGGCTGGTGGCTCGCGTGGGCCGTGACGATCCCACACTTCCCGGTGATGACACCCTGGCAGGGATATTCGTTGCGCAAGTACGGAAAACGCCAGCCGCGATAGCGCTGATCGGTGATGGCGTCAGTATGACCTATGCGGAACTGGAGCAGCGGGCAAACCAGGTCGCGCATGGCCTGGTGGCAAAAGGGATTCAGAGCGGCGACCGCGTTTCTGTTTGCCTGCCGCGCGGCGTTGAGCGCGTAGCGGTGATGTACGGCGTGTTGCTGGCCGGTGCGGCATGGGTACCCGTGGATCCGCAGTGGCCAGAGGAAAGACAGCAGATGGTGATTACCCAGGCGAACCCTGTGTTTCATATTGACCCGGACAAGGCTGCGCAACTGCGGACCGGGCAGCCGACAACCCCTGTTCTACGCCGCGTCTTCGCAGAGCAGGAGTGCTACGTCATGTTCACCTCTGGCTCGACGGGCATACCGAAAGGCGTGCCGATTCGTCATGGCGGTGTGGCGCACGATCTGCACTATCTCATTCGCCGTCTGTCGCTCGCAGAAGGGGATCGCGTTTTCCAGCTCACCGCGTTTGGTTTCGATCCTTCCGTACGCGATCTCTTCGCGACGCTTGGCAGCGGGGCGACGGCGGTGATGGTGGACGATGAGACAGCCACGCATCCGGGGCGGATTCTGGCGGCGATGAACCGACATCAGGTCACGCATGTTGTCTCCATGGTACCTACGATGCTGCGTGCATTGCTGACTGAGAACATCAGCGTGAGCACGCTGCGCGTATTAATGCTCAACGGCGAACGGCTACGGGGAGATGACCTCAGCGCGAGCTGGCACCGTTTTGGCAGCACGTTACAGATTATCAACCAATATGGCCCGACCGAGGCCACTATGACCAGTGCAACACATATCGCGACGGCAGACGATCTTGATGTGCTGACGGTTCCGCTGGGCGTGGCGAACCCGAACACTGGGTTGTGGGTGATGGATGACTACGGAGAACTATTGCCTGCCGGGGCGACGGGAGAGATTTGCATCTCCGGTGCGGGTCTGTCGACAGGATATCTCCATGGCCGTTCGCCGGAGGCATTTACCAGCCGAATATTCCCGGATGGTCAGACCCGGCGGGTTTACCGCAGCGGCGATCTAGGACGCTGGCGTGATGACGGGGTCCTTGAGTTTCTGGGTAGGCTCGATTTTCAAATCAAACTGCGCGGAAACCGCATTGAACTGGGTGAAATAGATGCCTGTCTTGGACAAATGCCGGGCGTCCGTCATTGCGCGGTGAACCTCACCGGCGATGCGCAAAACCCGGTACTCTGCGCGTGGTTGAGTGAGTCCGCTCCCGGTTCCGTCGACAAGGAACAACTGCGCCAGCAGCTAAAAGCAAAGCTGCCTGCATGGATGGTGCCTGCCGTATTTGTCGTTCTGCCGGAACTGCCGTTAACGGCCAGCGGCAAAGTCGATAGAAAGCGACTTCCCACGCGAACGCCCGTCAATCGCACCGGAGTTCAACGCGGTTCGACGCAAACAGAGAAACTCGTTTCGGACGTATGGCAGACGTTGCTTGGCCTGCCTGAGGCACCCGATGTGGAAACTAACTTTTTTGAGCTGGGCGCGAATTCTTTATTGATGGTGCAGGCCAGCGAACGCCTGAGTACCGTTCTCGGTAAAACGGTGCCGATAGTCGATCTCTTTGCTCACCCGACGATACGCGCGCTGAGTCTGAATATTGACGCGCAAACCCCGAATACCGGTCCTGTGCCGACTGCGGATATAGCCGCAAACGCCGCTCAGCGCCGGGCCGCGTTGAGCGGTGCCGGTTCACGTCAGCGCTCGCTTCAGACACAAAGGAAAAACTCATGACCGAACAAGATACCCGCCTGGCGATCGGCCTGGCGACCGTAGAACGTCTTTCGCTGCCGCTGGGCAATGAGCATGGTCTGCTTCATGGTATGCGCCTGCAGGCCCCCGCCTTTAAACAGCAGGTGCTGGAAAATTTGGGCGATCATTTTGCACAGACGCAACCGTTAGATGAGAAAACTCGCTGCCTGCTGGCCGTTGCGCTGAGTAGCTGCCGTGGTCAGACGCCCGCCTTGCTGGAGTTTTTTACCGCTGCAGCGCTGAAAATGGGCTGGAGCAGGGCGGAAATTGAAAATGCGGTGCAGTTTACCGCGCTGTTTCAGGGCTGGCCTGACGCGATCGGAGCCATGCAGACGGTAATGACGACGTATGAGAAAGCAGAAAAGGCAGAGCAATATGAGTAATTCTCCCGGTCGTTTCTTTCCGCTTGATGAGCAAGGATTCATTTTAAATGATACCGACGCCAGGTATGTTTCCCCGGCGATTCGCGAGGCGATAGTTTCTCTTTTCCAACGACAGTATCCGCAGCGTAACGCGCTTCGTGCCGTCTACCTGCGCGGCTCAATCGCCCGTGGAACTTTCGTGGCGGGGCTATCCGATTTGGACGCCTTCGCCGTTGTGGATGACGCGCAACCCCTGCGTGCGATACAGGCTGATGAACAGCAGGTTGCGACGATAAGATCGTTACTGTCGGGCGTGACCGAACTGGAGTTTACCGTGTGCCGAACGGGAGACGTGACAGGTAATCCGCTGGGTGTTTGGCCCTTCTTTATTAAAACTCAGTCACTCTTACTGGCCGGAGAGAACTTTGCCGACCAGCTTGCTCCGTATCGACCGGGCGTCACCATTATGGGGGAGGCAATGTGGCTGCCGGAGCGGCTTCGCGAGTATGAGCGCCGGCTGACGGCACCGGAATGGGTCGATCGGCCGCAAGTGCTGTGTGAATGGTTGATGAAGGCAATTGTTCGTGCCGCATTTGAGTTGACGATGGAGCGGCATAAACGCTACACGCGCGATCTCTCGCTTTGCCTGCAGGCGGTGAGTGAACACTTTCCCGCACAAGGCGTCTGGTGTCGACAGGCGGTGGAGTGGGTACTGCATCCGCCTACGGATCTCCGGGCTTTGCAGCCACTGCTGTCCCATTTTTGCCCGTGGATTGAGGCGGAACTGCGGCAGCAGCTCCGGCACCATCAGATTGATCCCGCCCGCTATCAGCTGGCCTCATCCGGGGAGGATGCATGATGGGCGAGTTAAAAGCCACGTTACGCGATGCCGCTCTGCAGCGTATCTGGTCGGCGGTGCTGGTCAGTACGTTGGGCAATTTTTTACTGATGCTGTCGCTGTCGGTCTATGTCTGGCGTCAGACCGGGAGCAACTTCCTGGCCTCGGCCATCTTCGCCGTCCAGTGGGGGGCCATTATCTTCTCCGCCCCCTTAGTCAGCCGAATATTACAGCGTTATCCAGCGGCCAGAACGGCTGCGTTCAGCGAATGGGCCGGGGGCATCATCTCTTTGCTTATTGGTCTGAGCATCTCGTTTCTGCCGATGGTTTTTTTCCTGCTATTGTTGCGCGGCTTTGCCGAGAGTCTGAGCAAATCCGCCCGCGTAGTCGCGATGAAAGAGGCGGTTCCAACACCACTACTTGGCAGGGCCGCTTCGCTGCTCGGTACCAGTACGTTTATCGGTATCGCACTGGGTTCGCTGGGGGGAGCGCTGCTGGTGGATCGTATCGCACCTGGCTGGATTGCGGTGATTGACAGTCTGACTTTTGTGATATCAGGCATGCTGTATTTGAGTCTGTGGCGGCGGACGCCGGTGACTGACCTGCGTCCGGCGGAGAGAAAAGGAGGGATGTGCGCCGCCTGGCAAACGCTGCGTGGTTGGCCTGATCTGCGCAGACAGTTCGTTTGGGTGTTGGTGAGTACCGCTTTTTTGCAGGGTTTCCACAACGTGGCGCGCACGCTCCTTCCTCTGCAACTGGGCATGGGAGAGCAGGGCATAATGCTGCTTCAGGCTCTCGCCAGCGCCAGCTTCTTTTTCGGCGCGATGGCAGTTGCACTGCTGATGCAGGGCGAGTCGCGAAACTGGCGAAGCCAGCCGTGGTTTATTTCTCTGCTGAGTGCCGCCCTGCTGCAATTCTCACTGCTGATACCCTCCATGACCGCCAGTCTGGTGAGTTATGCGCTCTATCTTTTCGTCTTCGAAATCGCCTTCACCTTTTGCCAGAAGAATATGATTGTGCTCTGCCCGCAGGAATACCTTGGGGCAATATCGTCCGCTGCGATCTCGGCTTCTACGCTTGGCATGGTGGCGGTGATTGCCGTAGGAGGGGCGTTATCTGACTGGGTGGGGCTTGCGGCTACCGGGTGGATCTTCTGCGCACTTTTCCTCGCTGTCCTGCTGTGGGTGGAAATTCCGCCCAGGCTGGTTAAAGGCACCGTGACGGTGCGGGAGGAAGCGGAATGATTGGCTGGTTACGAGCGGATCTCTGCGACACCCTTATCTGGTGGATGAAACCAACTAAGGAGGAGGGACCGCTGGAGGGGTTGTGCACGATTTTGCGCAATGAACGTATCGAGGCAGAACATCCAGCCTATCTCCACGGCTCGCAAGCCTGTATTGCATTCAGTGAGACCCCGTTGATCCAGGCGGCCCGTTTACTCCTTCATGCCAGGGAAGCGGGGATCAACTTTGCACCTTACGGCATTCAGTTCAACCGCAATCAGATGTATGCGCGGGGGGCGAGACAAACCATCCATCAACCTGCTGACGAACTTAATCTGCTGCCGGATTCTCAGCGATACCGGCATGTCACGTTTGATCCTGAGCAGGGTATTGATTTTACGTGGAAAAGAGAGTGGCGATTACCGGCAAATACCCTGACGCTGACGCCTGACAACTGCCATCTTATTCTGCCTGACCGGACCGCTCTACGCTGGCTGCGGGCGCGTTTGCACTCCCCATTACTTGAAGAAGTATTACTCCTGGAGCACCTGTTATGAAGCTTGCTTATGCAAATGGTCTGGACGCTTGTCACCCTCTGTGGAATCTGTCGACGCTGGCGGAAGCGCTGCAGCTGGCAGCTGAGGAGAGTGACAACGGGATTGTGACCGTCAATCACAACGGGGAACAAACGTTTCGCCGTTACCGGGATTTTTATCATAGCGCGCTTGCCGTCAGCCACGTGCTGGCAGAGCAGAGGATAAAGCCCGGGGAGCGCGTATTACTGCGGCTGAAAAACCCTGACCAGTTTCTACTCTCGCTGTGGGGCTGTTTATTACTGGGGGCAGTTGCTGTTCCCGTCTCCGCTCGTCAGCCCTTGCCGCAGGAAGGCGACGCCCTCGCGCAGGCGCTGGCCGTTTTAGATCTCATTCGCCCAGTCGCGTGCATTACCACAGGCGAGGACCTGGACGTGTTACGGGCGAATAAGGCTCCGATTCCGCTACGTATCATTGATGCGCAAACTTTTCTTTTTCTCCCCCCGAAGAAGACCCTTCCAGGCGCTGTTGCAGGCGTTGACGATCTGGCGATAATCTTCCCGACCTCAGGGTCGACGGGGCAGCCCAAGCTGGTGCCACAAACGGTGGGCGGATTGTTAAGCATGGCTTCCGGTAGCGTCCAGATGAATGATTTCAGCGAAGAAGATCGCTTTCTTAACTGGATGCCGATGGACCATGTTGGCGCTGTCGCTTTCCTCGGGATCCTGCCGGTCTGCTGTCGGGCGCAGCAGGTTCATCTTGAACATCAGTGGGTAGAACAGGATCTTTCTCGCTTCCCGCAGGCAGTTTCTCGCTACCGGGCGACGGTCAGTTGGGTGCCTAATCATGTGTTTAGCCAGCTTTCAAAAATGCAGCCGCTACCGCAATGGGATGTCAGCAGTTTACGGTTTCTCGTCAATGCAGGAGAGAGCATCGGTGATCAAATGTACGACTGCGCGCAACGATACGCGGCGCAGGGGCTGCGCCCTGACGCGTTGCGCCCGGCGTTTGGCATGTCGGAAACGTGTTCCGGTATAACCTGGGCGGATGGTAGGCATACCCGAGTTCGTGGCTACGTTGATCTCGGTGAGCCAATTCCCGGGGTTCGTTTGCGGATTGTTGACGCCACCGGCAAGGTGCTGTGTGAAGGTGAAACCGGGGATCTTCAGGTGTGCGGTGGCCCGATTACCCGTGGCTATTTTAATGGGGATGCCGAGGAGTGCTTTTTACCCCAGGGGTGGTTTGCGACCGGCGATCGTGCCTTTATTCAGCATGGGCATCTGTTTATCACCGACCGTGAAGGGGATGGCATCGAAGGGGTGCCCATGGCGGGCTATCAACTGGAGGGGGAGCTGGAACGGCTTGAGGGCGTGCGGGCGGGTTATACTGCCGTCTGCCAGGCCAATGGTGAAACGGGTATCTTCTTCGTGCCAGAGGCGGGGCATAGCGCCGGGCAGGTTGCCGCAGGCGTACGTGCACGTTTCGCCGAGCTGGTCGGCCATACCGATTGCC
Organism: Enterobacter sp. T1-1; assembly: GCF_000710795.1. Lineage (NCBI taxonomy): Bacteria > Pseudomonadati > Pseudomonadota > Gammaproteobacteria > Enterobacterales > Enterobacteriaceae > Enterobacter > Enterobacter sp. T1-1. The sequence goes on from NZ_JALW01000005.1 coordinate 12,418, forward strand.
GGGTTTTCGCCTGTGATGAGAGCACCGTACCGAGAACGTCTATTGGCAAAATCCAGCGTAAGGTACTGCGCCGACGGCTGGCTGCGTATCGTGAAAAGGAAATGTCCTGATGAAATGCTACGCGTTTGGCTATGCCGGAAGCGGTGATAACGTCTTCAGGGAAATGCGACTGACGGGCGTCGAATCCGTGAAGCAGTTTGTCTATCCTGGTCGCGGGAGTCGTGCAGAAGAGGCGTTTGCTTCGTCAATTCCGGCGCTGGCCCAACTCGCCGTTGACGAAACAGAGAATGACGGTCAGCCTGTGCTGCTGTTGGGTTACAGCCTGGGTGCGCTTGTAGCCTATGAAGTGGCCGTGCGTCTCACCGCGCTCCAGCGGCCTGTGGCCGGTTTGGTCGTGTGCGCGATGAATGCGCCGGGCTGTATGCGTGGGACGCGCCAGGTACACAACATGAGTCTGACAGAACTGACCGACTGGCTGCGGAAGCTTGGAGGTACGCCGGAAGTTGTTCTTGATTCGCAGGAACTGATGATGCTGTTTGCACCGGCAATCCGCGCCGATTATCGCATTCTGGATAGCTATGTTGCACAACCGCAGTGCGTGTTGAACTGCCCGATTACGGTGATATACGGACGTGAAGATCGGCTTACGGACGTCAGTGGCCTGCAGAACTGGCAATCGTTGACGATGGGAGGAACGCGTTACGTCGCGCTGCCGGGGGGGCATTTTTTTCTTCAGCAGATGCCGTCTTTCGTCTCGGCCATTGAGTTGTCTCTCTCCCGGAGCGTTAAAGGGGCGATGGTATAATGTCCACACAAATACTGCTGACGTTCATTCTGACCAACCTGGCCCTCAACGTGACGCCGGGCCCCGCCGTGATGCTGGTCAGCGGCCATGCCATGCGGCAGGGCTGGCGCTCCGCGCAGGTGTCTATTCTGGGGATCCTCACTGGCAACGCCCTTTACTGCTTTCTTTCCGCCGCAGGGTTGGGGGCTATTTTACTCGCCTCTCCGCAATGGTTTGGCCTGTTGCGCTATCCCGGTGCACTTTATCTTGTCTGGCTGGCCTGTCAGCGACTATGGCGGCTACGAGCGCGCTATGCTGACGACGTGCTGACCGTAACGCCTTCACGTCGCTCACTGTTTAAGGAAAGCCTGCTTCTGCAACTCTCCAACCCCAAATCGTTGCTTTTTTTTTGTTCGCTACTGCCAGTTTTTGCCAGCCATATTGTGGCGTCAGGAAGTGGCTACATACTGCTGCTGGGGATGCTGGCGATTGGACTTGAGTATCCCGTGTTATTGATTTACAGCCTGATTTGCGCCAGCGCTGCCGGACGTTTCTCGGGGATAAAGGGGCGTTGGCGGCAGGGTATCGATGCAATATGCGCACTATTACTGTTGTTTTCCGCCTCTCTGGTGTTGATGGCGTAAAGAAAAAGGAAAGGAAGAGAAATGTCACTGGGTTCTCGCAGAATAAAAATCGTGTCAGGCCTGGCGGTTGGGCTATTAATTCTCGTTTTGCTGGTCGTGGCGATGGTCTGGGCTTTACTGCGTTTAAGCCTGCCCACGATGGAAGGAACGGTAAAAACAACGGCATTCCAGGGCGAGGTTAAGATTACCCGCGATGCCCGAGGCGTCGTGGATATTACCGCGTCCCGACGGGAAAGCGCCGGCTTTGCGCTGGGATTTGTCCATGGCCAGGAGCGCTTCTTTCAGATGGATCTTCTGCGACGCAATGCTGCAGGTGAGTTGGCGGCACTGGTTGGTAAAAGCGGATTAACGCTGGATAAGCAGCACGCAATTTTTGAACTGCGCGATAAAATGCGTCGTCAGGTGATGTCCCTCCCTGCGGCACAGCGACAGCTGCTTTCGGCCTATACGGCAGGGGTAAACACCGGGCTGCAAACGCTTGCAGCCAGACCGTTTGAATACTGGCTTCTTCGCACCTCGCCGCAGGCGTGGCGGGACGAGGACACGCTTCTGGTGGTTGCGGCTATGTATTTTGATTTGCAGGGTACGCAGCCGGGCAGAGAATATGCCGCCGGGTGGCTGCAAAGACACAATCCCGAACAGGTCAATTTCCTCTTGCCAACCGCCAGCCGCTGGGATGTTCCCTTGCATGGCGATATTCCGGCGACCCTGGCAGCCCCGACGAAAATGCCAGAATGGTGGGGAAGGGGAGAGGGGAGTGCGGCGCCGGAAGAGGGAAAAAAAGGCAGCAACGGCTGGTTGTTGCGTCGGGAGGGGAAAAGCCTGCTCGCGAACGATATGCATCTGCAATTGTCGCTGCCGGGGCTCTGGTATCAGGCTCGAATCAATTATATCTCCGGTGGGCAAACGTTCAGCCTGAGCGGGATTACGCTCCCGGGGCTGCCGGTAATGGTCAGTGGCAGTAACGGTAAAATCGCCTGGGGATTTACGAACAGCTATGTCGATACATTCGACTGGATCCAGATCCCGTCAGAGACGTCTGTTCCATTGCATACGCTAAGGCTAAAGGTTAATCATGGCCAGCCGGTCTCCCTTTCGGTAGGACAGAGCACCTGGGGCCCGGTAGTTGATACGCCTGAAGGGAAGATGGCGATGCGCTGGGCCCTCGATCTGCCAGGTGCGATAAATCTGGGGTTGCTGGACATATCGGAAAGCCATGAGGTCAATGGCGCGCTTGCGGCTGGTAACCGGGCGGGGATACCGGCGCAAAATCTGTTGGTAGCGGACAGCACAGGCAATATCGGATGGACGTTGGCAGGGAGGCTCCCAGCGGAGGTTAGTGGGCGCGTGCCGGAACGATTCCCGGTGCCTGCTAGCGCGACGTTGCCGTGGACGGCTCGTCAAGCTGCGGATTATCCCCGCATTATCAACCCGTCCTCCGGAACCATCGTCACGGCGAATAACCGATTGCTGTTCGATCACGCGGGCAGCACGCTGGGCGACGGAGGGGCAGATATGGGCGTTCGGGCGTTTGCCATCCAGCGGGCGCTTGCGATGCAGTCCACGGTGAACGTACAGGCGATGCACAAATTACAGCTTAACAATGAGGCATTGCTGGCCCAATCCTGGCGCGACTGGTTGGTTCAGATGCTGGCATCGTATCAGGATCTTGATTCGGTGCAGATTCGCAAGCAACTGACCAACTGGAACGGCGAGGCCGATGCTGATTCAGCTGCTTACGCATTGATTGTGGGCTGGCGGGATAAGGTTTATACCACGCTGTTTGGTGCGCTGGACGCAAAAATGAGCGCTGAATACCCCGGTGCGCTCTACCGGCGGGTGAATACGCGCTGGGATGAGACGCTGCTGACGCTCATACAGAGCGAGCGCTGGATACCGCCGACGGCGGACAACTGGGCCAGTTTCTCTCACCAGATCTTACTGAACGTCTGGATGAGCAACGGAAAAGGGCATTCCAGATGGGGGGATATCAACCGTAGCCGCTATCGTCATCCACTGGCCAGCGCGGTGCCGGGTGCAGAAAAATGGCTTCAAACGTCCTCGGAACCGCTTTCGGGTGACAATAATGTTATTCATGTCAATCGTCCTGCGTTTGGTGCTTCTGAGCGCCTGGTCGTTATTCCAGGCAATGAGCGGAGCTCAACTCTGGCGTTGCCCTCCGGGCAAAGTGGGAATCCGATAAGCTACAACTGGGATAACCATTTTTCCGACTGGATAAAGGGGACGATGTTGCCGTTACTGCCTGGTAGTACACAGTCGACGCTAATTATTGAAGGAGTTCCGTAATATTCAGAGACAGGTTCACACGAACTAAAGTGTGAGCCTGCCTCTGTTAAAGATGTGGCAGACGAACGATTGTGATAATGGAATCCTGATACCAGAAAAATAATCCCTGTAATAGATGAACATCATGCATGACCTCTTTTCGTTCACCACAATAGATTATGCGAAACAAGGATTGGGCCCAGTCGAAAATAATTTTAACTTCTCTGAAGTCTATAAAACCAGGAAAGAGAATATTAATCGCCTTGAATGCAGCTTCTTTACCGGAAAAGAGTAGGGTAATGAACTGTTCCTGTGACAGCGTTGGGGGGGGCTCGTCGTCTTCACCTTCAGCAACAATCGCATGGCGAAGCTCGTGGGCAAGAGCTGGGGTCATTACGGACTCTACATCCACACCCAGTGCACGCCAGCGGTCTGATGCGGTCACGATGGCACAGGCAAGGGTGTCAGTATGGCTTATACTGCCACAGATACCGGCGGGCCATACTGGGATACGTCGTGACCGACCCGGTACTTTAGCAGAATAGCCTTGACGAGCCAGCGCCCGGCTGGCGCAAATTTGCCCTGCGGTAAATTCCGCAACGCGTTTTGGCACTGAGGATGATAGCGTGGGCCCGTCATCTACCCAATATAGAGCAGAAATATCTGGGGTGATCCTGTCTGCATAAAAAATACAGCCTTCAAAAATAATGCCCTCATTTTCCAGAACAGCATTGTCACATATAATGTGACTACCAGTGAATGGTTGAATTTCATCAGTCATGTATAATAGAACAAGCTCAATTATATTATTTAAATATGTATAGCAATAAAATCATGAAAGATAAACATTGACCTGCCAGCTATGGCCATGTTTATCCGTTTTCGGATCTTGCCCCGGTCGGGGGTTCTCATCCCCCCCTTTCGGAGACTATAAAAGAAAAAAGCCCGTACTTTCGTACGAGCTCTTGTCTTGAATATGGCGGTGAGGGGGGGATTCGAACCCCCGATACGTTGCCGTATACACACTTTCCAGGCGTGCTCCTTCAGCCACTCGGACACCTCACCATATTGTTTTGCTGCCTGACCGCTTGGGGGGCAACGGGGCGCTACTATAGGGAGTTGCGCTAAAACGGTCAAGCAGATTTTCAGCTTTAGTGCGTGTTCGGTTAAGCCTTAATCAGCTTTGGTCACAGCACGCGCGCTTAACGCTGTGAATCGAGCGCTTCGCTGTTTTTCACCACTTCCTGCGCCTTACCGTAGCTCTCGATCAGCAGCTGGTACGCCGGGAAAATGTGCGTGTAGACTTCTGCCCACTCGGCCGCATCTTCACGGTTCCATGTCCGCTGGATCTCAGAGGCAACAGCCGCCGTATCCATTGGCACCACGCCCGCCTGCACCACACGGGCCAGGGTGATCTCCTGCGCCATTTTGCTGTAAGTACCGGACGCATCAATCACCGCAAAGACTTTATAGCCATCCGCCACTGCGCTAATCGACGGAAAAGCCATGCAGACGCTGGTGATGGTACCGGCGATAATCAACGTCTTACGTCCGGTGGCTTTAACCGCGGCCACAAATTCCGGGTTATCCCAGGCGTTGATCTCCCCTTTACGTGCCACATACTGTGCATGCGGCGCGTTGGCATGAATTTCCGGGATGAGCGGACCGTTCGGGCCCTGCGGGACGGAAGCGGTGGTGATCACCGGGATGTTCGCAAGCGTCGCGATTTTCGCCAGAGCCGCCGCACGGGCACGCAGCTCAGGCATCGGCATATCGCCGACGGTCTGGAACAGGCCACTCTGGTGGTCGATAAGCAACATCACCGCATCGTTCACATCAATGACCGGACGTGCTCCATTAAAGTTGGCAGGTGTAGACATGTTCTTCTCCTTTATTACGGTTAGATCTGGCCGAAGCGGCCGGAGTTGAAATCACGAATGGCTTCATTGATTTCGGTTTTACTGTTCATCACGAACGGGCCGTAGCCCACAATCGGTTCATTCAGCGGCGCACCGGCCATCAGCAGTACTTTGGCATCGCTGCTGGCTTCCAGGTGTAACCTGTCACCTTCCTGACTCATGACCACCAGCTGTGCTTCTCCCGCGTGAGCCGTACCGTTCACCGTGACATGGCCTTCCAGCACCACCAGCGCCGTGCTCCAGCCCTGTGGCTGACTCAGCGTGACGTGGCTGCCCTGGTTGAGGGCAATGTCCCACACGTTCAGCGGTGAGAAGGTATGCGCCGGGCCGCTAACATCGTCGTAGTGACCGGCGATAACCCGCAGCGAGCCGCTGTTGTCGGGCAGCGTCACCACCGGGATATCGGCTTTGGTAATGCTCTGATAGCCCGGCGTGGCCATTTTGTCTTTCGCCGGCAGGTTGACCCAAAGCTGCATCATCTTGAGTTCTCCGCCTTTGTGCGCGAACGCGCTGGAGTGGAACTCTTCATGCAGAATGCCTGCACCGGCTGTCATCCACTGCACGTCGCCCGGACCAATGACGCCGCCTCTGCCGGTGGAGTCGCGATGCTCCACTTCGCCGGAATAGACAATGGTGACCGTTTCAAAACCACGATGCGGATGCTCGCCCACCCCGCGTTTTGTGCCGTCCGCCGGGAAGGTATGCGGGCCTGCGTAGTCCAGCAGTAAGAACGGGCTCAGCGACTCGCCGTGTGTCTGATAAGAAAACATCGAACGCACCGGGAAACCATTGCCAACCCAGTGTTGACGGGGGGCGGTATAGACGCCTGTTACGTTTTTCATGATGAACTCCTGATGTTCTGTTGATGTAATTAGCTTATATTCAGAGTTAATGTTCCGGTAGAGAGTGAAAATGGCATTCACTGTTCTGAAAATAGAACGATGAGGATTTATGCAGGATCTCAATGACTTTGTGTGGTTTGTGAAAGTGGTCGACTACGGTGGTTTTGCTGCAGCAGGGCGGGCACTCGATCTGCCTAAGTCCAGGCTGAGCCGCCGTATTGCGCAGCTTGAAGAGCGGCTCGGCGTGCGGTTAATTCAACGTACAACGCGACAATTTACGGTAACGGAGGTCGGGCAGACGTTCTATCAACACTGCAAAGCCATGATGGTTGAAGCGGAAGCGGCGGAAGAAGCCGTGGCCGCGCTGCAGGCGGAACCGCGCGGTATCGTCAGGCTCACCTGTCCTGTCACGTTGTTGCATGTGCATGTCGGCCCGATGCTGGCGCGGTTTATGGTGCGCTATCCCGGGATCAACCTTCAGCTGGAAGCAACGAACCGGCGGGTTGATCTGGTGGGGGAAGGTGTGGATGTGGCGATCCGCGTGCGTCCCCGTCCGTTTGATGACAGCGATCTGGTATTACGGGTGCTTGCCGACCGGGGACATTGCCTGGTCGCGGGCCCGGCCTTGATTGAACGCCTGGGAAAACCGTCGATGCCGTCAGAACTCAGCGCTTGGCCCGGGTTGAGTATGGGCGAGGGTAAGCATATCCATAAATGGCAATTATGCGGCCCGGAAGGCGCGAAAGCAGAAATCCATTTTTCCCCGCGCCTGATTACCACCGACATGCTGGCGCTGCGTGAAGCGGCCATGGCGGGCATCGGTGTGGTGCAACTGCCGATATTGATGGTGAAAGATCAGCTGGCATCAGGAGAGCTGATTCGGGTGCTGGAGGCGTGGGAGCCAAAAAGAGAAGTGATTCATGCGGTTTATCCATCAAGACGCGGATTACTGCCGTCCGTCAGGGCGCTGGTGGATTTTCTTACAGAAGAGTATGCACGGATGGTTGAAGAGTAGTTTTTTGTAGGTCGGGTAAGCGCAGCGCCATCCGACATAAAGAGCGCAGGGAGTCTCAAGGTTCTCATCCCCCCTTTCGGAGATTATAAAAGAAAAAAGCCCGTACTTTCGTACGAGCTCTTGCCTTGAATATGGCGGTGAGGGGGGGATTCGAACCCCCGATACGTTGCCGTATACACACTTTCCAGGCGTGCTCCTTCAGCCACTCGGACACCTCACCATATTGTCATCCCGTTGTTGTCGGGACGGGCGCTAATGTAAGGAAAAGCCGAACAGCCGTCAACACACTTTTTCAGTAAATTAGCGCATTTAGACAAACTTCAAACAACATGATTCTTAAATGTGCTGAAAGCGCCTTTTTTATCGGCAACGCGGTCCGGCGATAAATTTGTTATGCTGGCAATCCAGTTGAAAATGAAAATAAAACAGCGCAAAAAAGGCAGGAATGAGTATGGATATTATCTTCTATCACCCCACTTTTGATACGGCTTACTGGATTAAGGCACTTTCGGCAGCGTTACCGGGGGCGCGCGTGCGTGAATGGAAGCGCGGTGATAACGAACATGCAGACTACGCGCTGGTCTGGCATCCCCCGGTCGAGATGCTCCAGGGGCGCAAGCTGAAGGCCGTTTTTGCCCTCGGCGCCGGTGTGGATTCCATTCTGAGCAAACTGAAAGCGCACCCTGAAATGCTGCCGGAGGAAATCCCCCTGTTCCGCCTGGAAGATACCGGCATGAGCCAGCAAATGCAGGAATATGCCGTGAGTCAGGTGCTGCACTGGTTCCGACGTTTTGACGATTATCAGGCCTTAAAACTGCAATCGCGTTGGGAGCCGCTGCCGGAATATCAACGTGAAGAGTTTACCATCGGTATTCTCGGGGCGGGCGTGCTCGGCTCAAAAGTGGCCGAAGCGCTGGCACCGTGGGGCTTCCCGCTGCGCTGCTGGAGCCGCAGCCGCAAGAACTATCCTGGCGTTGAGAGTTTTGCCGGAACAGATGAACTCCCGGCGTTTCTGAAGGGGACGCGCGTACTGATCAATCTGCTGCCGAATACGGCGGAAACGGTCGGCATTATTAATAGCGCGCTTATGAATCAGCTGGCGGATCAGAGTTACGTGATGAATCTGGCGCGCGGGGTTCATCTGGTGGAAGCCGATCTCCTCAAAGCTCTTGATGGTGGCAAGGTGAAAGGCGCGATGCTGGATGTGTACAGCCGCGAGCCATTGCCGGCAGAGAGCCCGCTGTGGGCACATCCGCGCGTGGCGATGACCCCACACGTCGCCGCCGTGACGCGTCCGGCAGAGGCGGTGGCCTATATTACGCACACCATCAGTGAGATAGAGCAGGGCAACGCGGTGACCGGGCAGGTCGACAGAACGCGCGGCTACTGAGTGAAACCCGGCGTTAGCCGGGTTTTTGCTAATAATCGCAGCAGATAACTGCTATCCTTTGGAAAAACCGCAGAGGAGAGAGAGATGTATCCCGTTGACCTGCATATGCACACCGTCGCCAGCACCCACGCGTATAGCAACCTCCATGATTACATTGCACAAGCGAAGCTCAAGGGCATCAGGCTTTTTGCGATCACCGATCATGGCCCGGATATGGCGGATGCGCCGCACTACTGGCATTTTGTGAATATGCGGATCTGGCCACGCCTGGTGGACGGTATTGGGATACTGCGTGGCATTGAGGCGAACATTAAAAATACCGACGGTGAGATCGACTGCACCGGCCCGATGCTGACATCTCTTGACCTTATTCTCGCCGGTTTCCATGAACCTGTCTTTGCGCCTCAGGATAAAGAAACCAACACCGCGGCGATGATTGCCACCATTGCCAGCGGCAACGTGCATATTATTAGCCACCCTGGCAACCCGAAGTACCCAATTGATATTCAGGCTGTCGCGCAGGCGGCAGCGAAGCATCGCGTGGCGCTGGAGATTAACAACTCCTCCTTCGTGCACTCGCGTAAGGGCAGTGAAGCGAACTGCCGCGAAGTGGCGGCCGCAGTGCGTGACGCCGGAGGCATGGTGGCGCTGGGTTCAGATTCCCATACTGCGTTCACACTGGGTGATTTCAGCGAGTGCCTGAAAGTGCTGAATGATGTTAACTTCCCGGAAGCGCAAATCCTGAACGTGACCCCTCGTCGCATGCTCGATTTCCTTGAGTCGCGCGGAATGGAACCGATTGCCGAATTTGCCGATCTTTAATTGTGTAATGGAATAAAAAAATGAATGAGTTTTCCATCCTTTGCCGCGTGCTGGGTACGCTGTACTACCGCCAGCCTCAAGACCCGCTGCTGGTCCCGCTCTTTACATTAATTCGTGAAGGGAAACTGGCGCAGAACTGGCCGCTGGAACAGGATGATTTACTGGAGCGCCTGCAGAAAAGCTGCGACATGCAGCAAATCTCCACAGATTACAACGCGCTGTTTGTGGGGGAAGAGTGCCGTGTTTCACCTTACCGCTCTGCCTGGCAGGAAGGGGCAACGGAAGCGGAAGTGCGCGCTTTTCTTTCAGAGCGCGGCATGCCGCTGACCGACACGCCTGCCGATCATATCGGTACGCTGCTGCTGGCCGCATCCTGGATTGAGGACCACGCCGGTGACGATGAGAACGAAGCCATCGAAACCTTGTTCGAAATGTATCTGCTGCCGTGGGTCGGGACATTCCTTGGGAAAGTTGAAGCGCATGCCACCTCGCCATTCTGGAGAACGCTGGCTCCCCTGACGCGTGACGCCATCGCTGCAATGTGGGATGAGCTGGAAGAAGAGAATGAAGAGTGATCATGATCACATTAGTTCTGCAACGCAACGCATCATCTTGCATATAATGTGCTTCTGATCTCATTTCCATGGCGCGCTTCTGCTAAGATGCGCGCCATGAACATATTACTTTGTATCGCACTCACAACAGGTATCCTCTCCGGGCTTTGGGGATGGGTGGCCGTCTCTCTCGGACTGCTCAGCTGGGCTGGATTTCTCGGCTGCACGGCCTACTTCGCCTGCCCGCAGGGCGGGATCAAAGGGCTTTTTATCTCAGGCTGCACGCTGATGAGCGGCGTTATCTGGGCGCTGGTTATCATGAAGGGCAGTGCGCTCGCTCCGCATCTGGAGATCCTCGGCTATATCATGACGGGCGTGGTCGCGTTTTTGATGTGCGTTCAGGCAAAGCATCTGTTGCTGTCGTTTGTACCCGGCACGTTTATGGGGGCGTGTGCCACCTTTGCGGGGCAGGGTGACTGGAAGCTGGTGGTCCCCTCGCTGGCGCTGGGGTTGCTGTTTGGCTATGCCATGAAGAACAGTGGTTTGTGGCTGGCGGCACGACGAGAAAAAGCGCAAAACGTGCCAGCGGTAAGTGAATAAAAAAAGGCGAGATAACTATCTCGCCTTTTATATGCGCGTCCTGTCAGGATTCCGGAGGAACCGACATATCACGGTATTTCACCAGTACCGGGTTTTGCACGTCCGCTTTGTTTTGCAGATCCCACAGCCCGCGGTCGATACCATCATTTATCAGGAAGATAACCCCGGTTTCAATGGCTGACATCAGGCACATCATCACCGGCTCGTTAGAGGTATAACCGATTTCACCCTCCAGCAGACGCTGATAGTCAATGAAGCGGAACACCCCGGCCTGCACTTCATAAGAGAGTATGGTTTTGCTGGTGGTTACCGAAGAGAGCACTTCCCCGGTACTGACGTTAACGACACGCAGGTTAACGGCAATTTGGTCGAGCTGATACTGGGTATCTGCACCGATACCAAAATAACGTGCGCCAGCACCGCCAGATTTCACGTTACTTTCGTAACCGATAATCGACCCTTCAATCATAACGTTCGCCGCAGCCAGAGATTGCAGCGGCATGCGGTTATTATCTGCAACGGTACCATTCTCCTGCGCCGCACGAATAATTTTTCGTTCATTTAACAGGTTTTGCAGCCCCTGACGTTCCAGTGGAATAAACCAGCGCGAATCTTTCAGCGCGGTCACCAGCATGGCGGTGGCGCTTTGCGGTACGGCCGTGGAGAAGTTACTTGCCGGGTAAGGTTTAAATTGCCCGGTTTCATCCTGAATGTTGTAGACGGAGACAAATATTTTACCTGTCGGGGCAGGCAAATGGGTTAAATCACGATAACTTTGAGCCCGAGGCATTAATGTCGGTTTTGCAGCTTCTTTAGGTGGAGCAGTTAAACAACCGCTCAATAAGCACACTGCAACAAGTATCAGGAAGCGCTGCATGATCGTTGTCCTTATTTTGGGGTTGTTCAAAAGTCAGTCGAGTTATTTTGTAAACCGGAAACCTGAATGGTTGAGGTTTTTCCGGTTTTACGATCGGTAACGTTCAACTGGAGCTGCCCGTCCCTGTTGGCAATATCGACAATGAAGTCATTGGTCACCATGCGACCGGGTTTGCCGGTGTTGATATTGGTCAGCAAACCGCCCAAAATTTGCGACTGGATCGCCTGGGTGAAGTTGTCCAGTGCGGATGGCGTATCCACGCTAAAATCCTCGAAGCTGGGATCTTTATAAGAATTTTGCGCCTGGGCTTCATTTAACATGAACGCCCCATTATTCGGATTACCACCAAAGTTGGGATTACGGAACTGGAATGTCATATTCCCGGCCCAGCTTAATGGGGTGATAAGCATTATCGAAACAACTGCATATGCAATACGCATGACAGCCTCCGGATATAGGTTCGCTAGAACTCGTCTTTTGCTAAATCTCTTGTGCTTAATAGCGCTTTGTCTATTTGCATGCGATTAATAGCGTCTTCTGATTGCGCCAGCGCCAAGGCTACGTTTTTATCGAAGTCTATTTTGGTGGGAAATAAAAATGTTTGATAAATAACGAACTGATTAACCGTTATTGTTATCCAACTTCCCCATCGTGCACTGGGCCGCTCGTTGATTGTTATATTTCCAGGATACGTACTGTCCCATTTATCACTGAAGGCACGATAAAAATTGTGTCCGACAGAAGAGACGGTATGGTCCGTTAACAATCCGGGAACTTCGACCTCGACGGCCTTCAGGTTCCCGGCAGCGAGCAGAAAGCCCGCTGCGGCAATCCAACTCATGGTGCGTTTCATGTGATTAACGCCTGAGGTTATCGTTTGCCCATGAAACCGCCTGAGTTCGGTTTTTAACAGCTATCTTCTTGAAAAGATTATAAAGGTGCGTCTTTACCGTATTTTCGCTGATAAATAACGAACGGGCGATTTCAATATTTGAAGCACCAATGCGCAATTTGTTCAGGATCTCTTTCTCGCGGTGCGTTAGCAGTGCTGACTCTGAACTGTTGTAGCGGTAATTTCCGGAGTGCGTGATAAGGTAGCTGGCCAGCTTTTGCGAAAAATAACACTCTCCTCGCAAGATACCTTGCAGGCCTTCTACCACCCGATTCTCTTCTTCAGTGACGTAGAACACGCCATTGATATGCGGCCAACTTTCAATGTCCCGGAAAGGATACTCGTCAGGCGTATTCAATAATAACACGCGGATGTTATTGTTTTTCCTGCTCAAAGTATCTTGCCAGTAATGGATGAGCTTTTTATCCGCTTCCATCATATCGAAAAGAATAATGCAGCCAGGTGCAATATCATCGAAAGAACGTTGAATATTATGCAATTTCCCGTTCAGTGATAAAGATTGCTTTAAATGTTGTAATAAAGCGGTCGCCTGCAAAGAAGGTTTTGTGATCAACAGTAATGTATGACCATGTAAACTATGGACTTCATTATACATGATGAAACCCCACTTTTTTATGACACCTGGCAGTTGTCCTCCTGCGAAAAGAGGACACCAGAAGTACTGACAGATGTTGCGCTGCTGTGTGTAGAATCAAACCATAACCTCCACAAGGGAGGAAAATATAAAACGAATTTCGTACATCTAATTTCAATCTAGCTTTTACGAAGTTTAAAGCAAGTGTTAAACTTGTAACAAGATGTAAAAATAAATATTAATTTATGAATGCGTACCTTCTTGAAAGCCTTTAATTGATGAAAAAGTTGTACAGCTAAATAATGATGCACAGATTTTAAAAATCATACAAATATTTATATGTGACTGATTTTAATGTTTTTATGCTATTCTTTTTCAGAAATTTTAAAGTATGAGTTTCAAAAAAATCTAACCTACGGAATGAATGCCGCTTCGCCTTAAGAAATCGCGTCTTGTGTCACACGTTAACGTTAATGTCATCCTGTCGTTACGTTTAACCCTTCCTCTCTCGCGTCGGAACAGCCGCTTCGATGTTTCACCCATTTGCGATGGATAAGGCTTTATAAAAATTAAATGGCTTCGCTTATCACTATTTTTGTTCAGGAATTACTACTTTGAGGTGACCTGTAAAATAAAAATAAGCCGCGCGGGTGAGATATTTAACGTGTTTCGGCAGACATACTCTTCACCGTAACGACGCGTTAACAAAATATGCGTTGTTCTAACCTGAAGTCTTTTAAAACAGCCAGATCCAGGGTGGCAACATGAAAAACACATCGTTATTTATGATGTTTACATTACTGGGAGCGCCTGGGGTTGTCACCGCGGCGAATTCAGATTTGGCTACCTCTGAATATAACTTTGCGGTAAATGAATTAAGCCGTACATCATTAAATCAGGCAGCCATTATTGGTCAACAGGGTGTACTTAATGACGCTCAGGTGCGCCAGGACGGTTCAAAATTATTGTCCATCGTTTCCCAGGATGGGTCAGGTAACAGGGCGCGGGTTGATCAATCAGGGACTTATAATATTGCGTATATTGCTCAGAGCGGCTTTGCGAATGATGCAGATATTACGCAGGACGGATTTGGTAATAGTGCGAAAATTATCCAGAAAGGGTCGGGTAATAGGGCAAGCATCACGCAGTACGGTACACAGAAAAACGCAGTTGTAGTGCAAAAACAGTCGCAAATGGCAATTCGCGTTATTCAACGTTAGTTATTCGCGGCGACTTTAATCAATCCGATGGGGGTTTTACCATGAAATTTATCAAAGTGGCAGCTCTTGCAGCAATCGTCGTTTCTGGTAGTGCTATGGCCGGTCTCATTGATCAAGGTGGCTGGGGCCATGGACACGGTCATGGCCATGGTCAAGGCGGTAATGGCCCAAATTCAACCCTGAATATTTACCAGAACGGTGGCGGTAACTCAGCTGTCGCCTTGCAGACCAATGCCAGAGATTCAACGCTGTCTATTAGCCAGAGCGGTGGCGGTAATGGCGCAGATGTTGGACAAGGTTCTGACGACAGCACCATCTCTCTGACTCAGAATGGTTTTGCCAACAGCGCAACGCTTGATCAATGGAACAGTCACGACTCCACAATGAATGTGAGCCAGTACGGTGGATTTAACGGCGCAATGGTTGATCAGACTGCGTCTAATTCTACGGTCAATGTTACCCAGATTGGTTTTGGTAACCACGCTGCAGCTTATCAGTATTAATACTGAAATCTGTGCTACAAAAAAACAGGGCCTCAGCCCTGTTTTTTTTCGGGAGTGCATCATGAATACCTTAATTCTCCTTGCCGCGCTTTCCAGTCAAATAACGTTTAACACATCGCAGCAGGGCGATATGACCACCATTATTCCCCAGGTTACGCTGACAACGCCGTGTGATTGTCTGGTACAAATCGTGGCTGAACGGGAAGGGCAGAGTGGTCAAAGTACATCACGCCAGCAAAACAGGCTTTTTATCCCCGCTAATCAGACGATCGATTTAATGCGGCTGAGTTTAAATATTGGTACGGGGGATACGGTGAACATTATTGTCACCGTCTCTGATGGTAAATCGCTTCATTTATCACAGCAGTGGTCACCGCCGGAGAAGAGGCTTTAATCATTCATAAAATCAATGATTTGCCAATGTGGCATGCCTTCACCGTTGAGCTATGCTGATAACAGGAACTGAGCAACTAAGTTCCGGAACGTGAAACTACGTTTGCTTTAATGGAGCGCTTTTACCCCTCAAGGACGATTTTCATTGAGGAGTACATACACGTGACCAAATATATCGCTCAACTCGCTTCTGGTTTTAGTCTGCTCGTTTCTCTTTTTGTAACCCCGGTTTTTGCGGCGACGGTTGTTGAGGGTGGGGTCATTCATTTTCGCGGCGCGATTGTCGCCGACCCCTGTGAAGTGACTGCACAAACGCGGCAGTTTGCGTTGTCATGCCCGGAAAATAACCGGATTCATACGCGCATAGTCAGTTATGAAGATGCACTTAATGGCCATGTGACCGATACCAGCCTTGCCACCCTCAGCATGAAGTACCTCAATCCTGAAAAAACGCTCGCGGTGGTACAAATTCAGTACCGCTGATGTGTGCTCTTCCGCTTTACGGCGGAAGAGGTTTTTCCCGATAGTTTTTTCTCTCGGGTACCTCTGCGATACACTTAAGAAAATGGCGGGAAGCAGAGGGTATTTATGAAACCGCAAATTGACGTTATTCATGGCGATATCACGACGATGCACGTTGATGTGATCGTCAATGCAGCCAATCCGTCACTGATGGGCGGCGGTGGCGTGGATGGCGCTATCCACCGGGCTGCCGGACCGCAACTGCTGGAAGCCTGCAAGACTGTGCGTCAGCAACAGGGGGAGTGCCCACCGGGTCATGCCGTTATTACGCTTGCGGGCGATCTTCCCGCGAAAGCGGTGATTCATGCCGTGGGGCCAGTATGGCATGGCGGCGATCGGCATGAGGCGAGTATCCTCGAAGAGGCCTACCGAAACTGCCTGCGTCTGGCCGCTGATAATGGCTATAAAACCATGGCGTTTCCGGCCATCAGCACCGGAGTGTATGGCTATCCGAAAGCTGCCGCAGCGACGATTGCGGTAGACACCGTGTATCGTTACCTGTCGCTTAAACCGATGCCCGAAAAAGTGACATTTGTCTGTTTCGATGAGGAGACACTGCATCTTTATCAGCGGCTGTTGACCCAGCGCGGACAGGAATTAGAGACCTGAAACACACGCGGCGCACTGAGTGCGCCGCGTTTTTTTATGATGCTCTTACCTGCGGTTTCCCGGAGAAAAGGAAACGCAGAAGCGGTATCCGCAGGTGGATTTCGTAAAGCACGATGGCGATTCCAATCACAAAGACCAGCCCGGTAAAGAAGCCCAGCGTGTTGGAGGCGATATGCGGTGTGATATAGGCCCCGAAGAACAACGTCAGGGGGTGGTGCACCAGATAGATAAACAGCGAAGCATTGACGAAATAGGTGACGCGGCTGGACTTAAAATTAAGCAGCCGGTGGCCCAGCGCAAAGACCACATTCACCATCCACAGGCCCAGCAGCATGGTAATGACGCTCTCGTTTTCATACATCCACGCATCGCCGCTGCCGTAGCGCTGATTTAAAAGATAGGCCGCAAACGCGATGGCGGCACCAAAAGCACACCACGGTGAGGGCGTCGTAAACAGCGACTTAAGCTTCGGATAAATAAAGGCCAGCGCCCCGATTAAAAAGAAGGGGATGTAGAACAGCGACTGCATCACCACAAAATTGAATAATCCGTCGCTCAGAATCGGCGGATAGACAATAAACAGCGTCCGTCGCACTGCCGCATAGGCAATGCCCAGCAGCAAAAAGAGCAGCGACAGTTTTCCCAGGGTGATACTGGCGAAAAAGGCGTTAGCTTTGTCGCTTAAATGGCGGCGAAAGCGGCTAAAAATCAACACGCTGACCGTGGTTAGGACCACCAGCACCAGCAGGAACCAGAGGTGGGACACCAGCTCCCAAACCAGGGTGTTGTATTTTTCGTATAGCGACAGATTAGGCCAGTTCTCCGCCTTACCCTTTACGTACTGCAACATGATGAACTGCGGCAGCGTCAGCAGAGGAATGGCGGTGAGCATCGGAATGCCGACGCGCTCCACGCGCACTTTCCACCAGCGCTTGATGGGGTAGCGCAGAAACAGCATATAAGAGAAATAACCTGAAATGACAAAAAACACCTGCATGCGGAAGGCGTGAATAAAGTCATTAAACAGCGTCAGCCACCAGGAGGGCATTTGACTATTAACATGCCAGGTGTGGCTGGAGTAAATCAGTGAAATGTGGAAGGGGATCCCCAATAGCATCAGCCATGCCCGGATCGAGTCGAGGAAGTATTCACGTTCTACAGGTGTTGTGCTCATATAACTTTGTGCATTCTCAGACTTTTCGCCTTATCCCTAAGACTCATAATGGTTACATTCGAAGCCAACCCTACACCAAGACCGACACCCTGTCTCCAGGATAAGCACGCAAAGTGAAAAGCGGGTTCTTTCATTTGCTTAATCCCTGAGCCAGCGAGCTGAACAAAGCGGTGATAATGTTGTCGGATTGCCTGAGTTTCCATTAAAATGGATCGGATCGATATAAGCACACAAAGGGGGAAGTGCTTACTTATTATGAAACATAAACCACAGATGATGAAAATGCGTTGGTTGGGTGCTGCAGTGGTGTTATCCCTGTATACCTCATCGGCACTGGCCTTTAACATCGACGATGTCGCAAAACAGGCAAAATCGATGGCAGGCAAGAGCTACGAAGCGCCGAAAAGTAACTTGCCCTCCGTTTTCCGCGACATGAAATATGCGGACTATCAGCAGATCCAGTTCAATCACGATAAAGCGTACTGGAACAATATTAAGACCCCGTTCAAGCTTGAGTTTTATCATCAGGGTATGTACTTCGACACCCCTGTTGCCATCAATGAAGTGACGGCAACGGCGGTACGTAAAATCAAATACAGCCCGGATTACTTCAATTTTGGCGATGTGCAGCACGACAAAGATACGGTTAAAGATCTGGGCTTTGCAGGCTTCAAGGTGCTTTACCCGATCAACAGCAAAGATAAAAACGACGAAATCGTCAGCATGCTCGGCGCCAGCTACTTCCGCGTTATTGGCGCGGGACAGGTGTACGGGCTTTCTGCGCGCGGCCTGGCTATTGATACCGCGCTGCCATCAGGTGAAGAATTCCCACGTTTCCGCGAGTTCTGGATCGAACGTCCAAAACCAACGGATAAACGTCTGACTATCTACGCACTGCTGGATTCCCCGCGTGCAACGGGCGCGTACCGCTTTGTGATCATGCCAGGGCGTGACACGGTGGTTGACGTGCAGTCTAAAGTCTACCTGCGCGACAAAGTGGGTAAACTGGGCGTTGCGCCGCTGACCAGTATGTTCCTGTTTGGGCCGAACCAGCCGTCACCGGCGACCAACTTCCGTCCTGAACTGCACGATTCCAACGGCCTGTCTATTCATGCTGGTAACGGTGAGTGGATCTGGCGTCCGCTGAACAACCCGAAACATCTGGCTGTCAGCAGCTTTGCGATGGAAAACCCGCAAGGTTTCGGCCTTCTGCAGCGTGGCCGTCAGTTCTCTCGCTTTGAAGATCTGGATGACCGCTACGACCTGCGTCCAAGCGCGTGGGTGACCCCGAAAGGTGACTGGGGCAAAGGGAAGGTTGAACTGGTTGAAATCCCAACCAATGATGAAACCAACGATAACATCGTCGCTTACTGGACGCCGGATCAGCTGCCGGAAGCCGGGAAAGAGATGAACTTCAAATACACGATCACCTTTAGCCGCGACGAAGACAAACTGCATGCGCCGGATAACGCGTATGTCATGCAGACTCGCCGTTCAACGGGTGACGTGAAACAGTCTAACCTTATCCGTCAGCCTGACGGTACCGTCGCTTTCGTGGTGGACTTCACCGGCCAGGACATGAAAAAACTGGCGCCAGATACTGCCGTGACCGCCCAGGCCAGCATCGGTGATAACGGTGAGATCGTTGAGAACACCGTACGTTACAACCCGGTAACGAAAGGGTGGCGTCTGACCCTGCGCGTGAAAGTGAAAGATCCGAAACAGACCACTGAAATGCGCGCTGCGCTGGTCAGTAACGATCAGCCGCTGAGTGAAACCTGGAGCTATCAGCTACCTGCCAATGAATAATACATCTGAATATATTGATGCCATGCCGCTGACGGATATCGAAAAAGCGGCACTGCCTGAGAGCGACATCCGCGCGGTACATGCCGCGCTGGATGGGGAACATCGTCAGTTTTCACGTGATGACGATTCTCCGCTGGGGTCAGTGAAGGCACGTCTGGAGCAGGCATGGCCGGACTCGCTGGCAGAAGGGCAGTTGATTAAAGACGACGAAGGACGCGATCAGCTTCAGGCGATGCCGAAAGCAACGCGTTCTTCCATGTTCCCCGACCCCTGGCGTACCAACCCGGTTGGCCGCTTCTGGGATCGCCTGCGCGGGCGTGACGTGACGCCACGCTATCTGTCGCGTCTGACAAAAGAAGAGCAGGCCTCCGAACAGAAATGGCGTACCGTGGGGACGATCCGTCGCTACATTCTTCTGCTGCTGACGCTGGCGCAGACGGTTGTCGCAACCTGGTACATGAAGACGATTCTGCCTTACCAGGGCTGGGCGCTGATCAACCCGGCAGACATGATGGGCCAGGATATCTGGGTCTCCTTCATGCAACTGCTGCCGTATATCCTGCAAAGTGGCATTCTTCTGCTGTTCGCCGTTCTCTTCTGCTGGGTCTCGGCCGGTTTCTGGACCGCGCTGATGGGCTTCCTGCAGCTGCTGATGGGACGAGACAAATACAGCATTTCGGCGTCTACGGTCGGGGATGAACCCCTGAATCCTGAGCACCGTACGGCACTGATTATGCCTATCTGTAACGAAGACGTTGACCGCGTATTCGCGGGGCTGCGCGCAACCTGGGAGTCCGTTAAGGCGACCGGTAACGCCGCCCATTTCGACGTCTATATCCTGAGCGACAGCTACAATCCGGACATCTGCGTTGCCGAGCAAAAAGCCTGGATGGAGCTAATTGCAGAAGTACAGGGCGAAGGTCAGATCTTCTACCGTCGCCGCCGTCGTCGTGTGAAGCGTAAAAGCGGTAACATCGATGATTTCTGCCGTCGCTGGGGTAACCAGTACAGCTACATGGTGGTGCTGGACGCCGACTCGGTGATGAGCGGTGACTGTCTGAGCGGTCTGGTGCGTCTGATGGAAGCTAACCCGAACGCGGGTATCATCCAGTCTTCGCCAAAAGCGTCCGGCATGGACACGCTTTACGCGCGTTGCCAGCAGTTTGCCACCCGTGTTTACGGGCCGCTGTTTACTGCCGGTCTGCACTTCTGGCAGTTGGGTGAGTCCCACTACTGGGGTCACAACGCCATTATCCGCGTGAAGCCGTTTATTGAGCACTGTGCGCTGGCACCGCTGCCGGGCGAAGGTTCGTTTGCCGGCTCGATTCTGTCGCACGACTTCGTGGAAGCGGCGCTGATGCGTCGTGCAGGGTGGGGCGTCTGGATTGCCTACGATCTGCCTGGATCCTATGAAGAACTGCCGCCGAACCTGCTGGACGAACTTAAGCGTGACCGCCGCTGGTGTCACGGGAACCTGATGAACTTCCGTCTGTTCCTCGTGAAAGGGATGCACCCGGTTCACCGTGCGGTGTTCCTGACCGGCGTGATGTCTTATCTCTCCGCGCCGCTGTGGTTTATGTTCCTGGCGCTCTCCACGGCTCTGCAGGTGGTGCATGCGCTGACTGAGCCGCAGTACTTCCTGCAACCGCGTCAGCTGTTCCCGGTGTGGCCACAGTGGCGCCCGGAGCTGGCGATAGCGCTCTTTGCCTCCACCATGGTGCTGCTGTTCCTGCCGAAGCTGCTCAGTATCATTCTGATCTGGTGCAAAGGCTCGAAGGAGTATGGCGGTTTCTGGCGGGTAACGGTTTCACTGCTGCTGGAAGTGCTGTTCTCCGTGCTGCTGGCACCGGTGCGTATGCTGTTCCATACCGTGTTTGTGGTCAGCGCGTTCCTGGGCTGGGAAGTGGTCTGGAACTCACCGCAGCGTGATGATGACTCCACGCCGTGGGGTGAAGCCTTTATGCGTCACGGCTCGCAGTTGCTGCTGGGTCTGGTGTGGGCTGCTGGGATGGCATGGCTGGATCTGCGCTTCCTGTTCTGGCTGGCGCCGATTGTCTTCTCGCTGATCCTGTCGCCGTTTGTGTCGGTCATTTCAAGCCGCTCAACGGTTGGCCTGCGTACCAAACGCTGGAAGCTGTTCCTGATCCCGGAAGAGTATTCGCCGCCGCAGGTGCTGGTGGATACTGACACCTATCTGGAGCAGAACCGCCGTCGTACGCTGGATGATGGCTTTATGCACGCGGTGTTTAACCCGTCGTTTAACGCCCTGGCAACGGCAATGGCTACCGCGCGTCACCGTGCCAGTAAGGTGCTGGAGATTGCCCGCGATCGTCACGTTGAACAGGCGCTGAACGAGACGCCAGAGAAACTTAACCGCGACCGCCGTCTGGTGCTGTTAAGCGATCCGGTGACTATGTCGCGTCTGCACTACCGTGTGTGGTCTTCCCCGGAGCGCTACTCCTCGTGGGTGAACTACTACAACGATCTGAAGCTTAACCCGCTGGCGCTGAAGGCGAAGTAAGTGGCAACGTAGGGCGGGTAAGCAATGTGCCACCCGCCAGATAAAATACCGGCTTAAACGCCGGTATTTTTTTAGAGGTAACGGATGAAAATAATCATCGTCGTCATGATGGCATGTCTGCTGAGCGGCTGCGGCAGCATCATCAGTCGCACCATTCCGGGGCAGGGCCACGGGAATCAGTACTATCCGGGCGTGAAATGGGATGTCCGGGATTCCGCATGGCGCTACCTGACGGTGCTCGATCTGCCGTTCTCGCTGATTTTCGATACGCTGTTGTTGCCCATCGATGCCAGCCACGGCCCCTATGAGTAACGGGAATTAACGCTCGTCCCATTCGTCAGCTGCGGTTTGACCTTCTTCCGTATCCAGCGGTGGCTCGAGCTGAAATTCACCCTCATCCCACTCGTGCAGGGTGTTCTCTTCCAGCCACTCCTGACGCAACTCAATTTCGTCATAGTCACCATCAAAGACGGCCTGAGCTCCTTCACCGCTCAGGATCGGCAAACATTCGCCTTCTTCACCTTCGTCAGCAAAGAATTCGGCCTGCCACATAATATCTCCGTCCTGAAGGACATACTTTTGGATGTTGAGTTGTTGCACGTCCGCATCTTCTTCATCAACACCGGGGTTATCGGCGAGGAACTCTTCACGAGCGGCATCAATAGCTTCTTCCAGCGTGGCGTACATGGTCATTGGTGTCTCCCTGTTTTCCAGAAGGTTTCAGGGAAAGAATAGCTGAATATCTGATTCTGCAAGTATGAATGCGAAAATAAGCCGTCACGTATTTGTCTTATTCCGCCACCGGCCGTAATGTCCGGGATAAACTGAACCACGAGTAAACCGCATTAAACAGTACTACGCCCGCCGTGACGATAAACACGGCGCGAAAACCGAAGCTGGCGGAGATCCCGGCCCCCACCAGCGGGCCGGTAACGTTGCCGATGTCGCGAAATGACTGGTTGTAGCTGAAGATACGCCCGGCGATCTGGTTCGTAGAGTTGTAAACCAGCAGGGTCTGAACGGCGGGCAGTAACGCCCCGTCGGCGGCACCCAGCAAAAAGCGCAGAACGCCCAGCTGCCAGGGTGATTGCACCATCGACATGGGAATGAGCAGCAGCACGGAGATCACCAGCGCACAAATCAGGATCTTTTCCGGGCCGACGCGGTCTCCCAGTTTCCCTAACCTCGGGGCGCTAAGCAGCGCCGCCACGCCGGGTACGGAGGCAATCAGCCCGCTGATAAACGCAATGTTGCTCACGTTACCTGCCAGATCGCGAACGTACAGCGTCAGAATAGGGGCAATCGAACCGGTCGCGACCTGAATAATCAGGGTCGTCACGAACAGGCTCAGTACCAGTCTGGGGTTTTTGAGTGAAGCCAGCACATCCCGCGCGTGGAGCATCTCTTTTTTGGCGACGGGGGTGAAGTTTTCACGAATGCAGATCAGCGTAACGATAAAGCAGAGGAACAACACGCTGGCAGTAATGAAAAATACCGGGCGCAGGCCATAGCTGTCCGCCAGCAAGCCGCCCGCCAGAGGCCCCAGCAAGGCGCCGCTGACGCCTCCGGTTGAGAGCGTCCCGAGCGCCCAGCCGCTTTTATGACGCGGGATCTGGGTGGCGATCAGCGCATTCGCGTTGGGAATAAATCCTCCCAGCAGGCCAAGTAGCGCGCGCAAAATCAGAAACTGCCAGACGTTCTGCGCCACACCCATTAACGCCATGATGATGGCCATTCCCAGCGCCGAGCGCAGCAGCATGATTTTACGCCCTTTACGGTCGGCAAGGCCGCCCCAGAACGGCGAAGCAATGGCGGAGAAGAGGAAAGTGATGCTGAACACCAGACCAGACCACATATTGAGCGCACTGTGGCCCGTCACGCCCAGTTGTTCAACGTACAGGGGCAGAAAGGGCATCACGAGGCTAAACGCCGCGCCGGTAAGAAAACAGCCAAGCCAGGCAACCGTAAGGTTACGTTTCCAGTTTATGGGGGCATCTGAGGGTGACATAACAATCCGCATAATGAGGTGCAGCGCACCGTAAGGCATGAAGTAATAAGCCTGCTAATTATGCGCCTGGGTTATGATTGCCGCAATGAGGGAGAGCTTTTAAAGCTAAAACAGGGAGCGGCCCAAAGGGCCGCAGGGGAAATTAATAGCGGGACGGCGTGCCTTCTGGCCGCGTTTTAAAGCGGCGGTGCAGCCACATGTACTGCTCCGGTGCGAGCATAATGCATTTCTCGACAATGCCGTTCATCCAGCGTGCGGTGGTTTCAGCATCATCCAGTGGAGGTGCCAGTTCGGGCTCCAGCATAATCAATTCGTAACCCGAACCATCCGGTTTGCGGCGCGGAACAAAAGGGACGATGGCGGCTTTGGACATGCGTGCCAGCATCCAGGTGCCCGTGGTGGTGGCCGCCTCTTCAACGGCAAAGAACGGAACAAATACGCTGGATTGCGGGCCGTAGTCGTGATCGGGGGCATACCAGACCACTTCACCTGATTTGAGGGCGCGGATCATACCCTTCAGATCCTTACGGTCGATCATGCTTTTGTTGGACCGCATACGGCCATTGGTCTGGATCAGATCAATAACCGGGTTGTCGTTTGGACGATAAACCCCAATGCCGGGCGCCTGCATACCGAACATACGGGCGCCGATTTCCAGGGTCAGAAAGTGTACGCCAATCAGCAGCACGCCCGTCTGATTCGCCTGCAGCGAATGTACCGGCTCCATCCCCGTACCGGCAACGACGCTCCAGCGTGCCATGCGTTTGTCCGGCCAGAACCACGCCATTCCTGTTTCCATCAGCCCCATGCCGACAGACTCAAAATTCCTGGTCACCATGTCATGACGTTCAGCCTCGCTCATGTCCGGAAAGCACAGTTCAAGGTTGCGGTAGGCAATTCTGGCGCGACGCTTCATAAACATTTGCGCAAGACGACCCAGGTTTTTGCCCAGACGGAAAATAACCGGGTAGGGGAGTTGGACCAGAAGCCATAAAAAGCCAATGCCAAGCCAGGTCAACCAATAGCGAGGATGCAAAAGGGTGACGGTAAATTTCGGTAATTGGGTCATGTCGGTCCTGTTTTCTAACGTCCTGAAGGTCTTAGTGTCTCATTTTTTACTACATAGCCAAAATGTCTGATGTCGAAACGCGCGCTAATGCAGCAAATGTTATGACGCATAGTTCAGGCTGACAGAAATGTAGCGTAAATTGTGTGGATGTAAATTGTTATTGTTTGCTATATGATGCCGACCGATTTTCCTTTCTCAATAACGATTGCAGGACTTGTACACCATGCCAGTGTTACACAACCGCGTATCGAATGAGATGTTGAAAGCGCGTATGTTGGCTGAAACCGAACCGCGCACGACCATCTCATTCTATAAATACTTCACGATCAACGATCCGCAAGCGACCCGCGATGAGCTCTATAAAGCCTTCACCGCGTTGAACGTCTTTGGGCGCGTCTATCTGGCGCGTGAAGGTATCAACGCCCAGATCAGCATCCCGGAAAGCAACGTGAGCGCCTTCCGCGATTTTCTTTACGGCTTCGATCCGGCGCTGAACGGCTTACGCCTGAACATTGCCCTGGACGATGACGGTAAATCATTCTGGGTGCTGCGTATGAAAGTGCGTGAGCGCATCGTGGCAGACGGCATTGACGACCCGGCCTTCAACCCGGCCGACGTGGGGGAATACCTGAAGGCGGCGGAAGTCAATGCGATGCTTGATGACCCGGACGCGGTATTCATCGATATGCGTAACCACTACGAATATGAAGTGGGCCATTTCGAGAACGCAATGGAAATCCCGGCCGACACCTTCCGCGAGCAACTGCCGAAAGCGGTTGAGATGATGCAGGAACATAAAGATAAGAAAATCGTTATGTACTGCACCGGCGGTATTCGCTGCGAAAAAGCCAGCGCGTGGATGAAACATAACGGATTTAATAAGGTCTGGCATATCGAAGGCGGTATCATCGAGTATGCCCGCCGTGCCCGTGAGCAGGGGTTACCGGTGCGTTTTATCGGTAAAAACTTTGTCTTTGACGAGCGAATGGGTGAGCGTATTTCAGAAGACGTGATTGCCCATTGCCACCAGTGCGGCGCACCGTGCGATACCCACACCAACTGCAAAAATGACGGTTGTCATCTGCTGTTTATTCAGTGCCCGGCGTGCGCAGAGAAATTTAACGGCTGCTGTAGCGAACTGTGCAGTGAAGAGAGCATGCTGCCGGAAGAGGAGCAGCGCCGCCGTCGTGCGGGACGTGAAAACGGCAATAAGATTTTTAATAAATCCCGTGGCCGCCTGAATACCAAACTGGGTATTCCTGACCCGGAATGATAATGACGCCCGGCAACGTCAAACCCTGCCGGGCGTGTTTATTATGCCTTCTGCTGAACACCTTCAACGGAAATAATCAGCTCTACGTCCTGAGACGCCGGACCCAAATCCGTGGTGATATTAAAATCTTTCAGATGAATTTTCCCTGCGGCTTCAAAACCTGCGCGTTTGCCACCCCACGGATCGTCACCCTGGCCGAGTAATTTGGCTTCCAGGGTCACCGGTTTCGTGACGCCATTGAGCGTGAGATTACCGGTAATATTCAGCTTATCACCTTCTTTCTTCACCTCGGTCGACGCAAAGGTCGCCTGTGGGAATTTTGATACATTCAGGAATTCCGCACTACGCAAATGTTTATCGCGCTCTGCATGGTTGGTGTCGACGCTATTCGTATTAATGGTCACATTGACCTTATCGGCGGCAGGATTTTTATCGTCAAAGGTGAATGTGCCGTCAAAATCTTTAAAGGTACCGTACAGCCAGCTATAACCGAGGTGCTGAATACGGAAATTGACGAAAGCATGCTGGCCTTCTTTATCAATTTTATAATCAGCCGCCACGGCAGAACCGGTGGTGAATAACAGAGAACCTAATGCGATACCCAGCAGGTGTTTTTTCATTTTATGCTCCAGAGTCAACTGACGAACGGCCAAGCATGCGCTTTAACGTATCGTCTTTATCGATGAAGTGGTGTTTAAGGGCGGCAAGCCCGTGCAGGACAGACAGGATCACCACGCTCCACGCGAGCCAGAGATGCACCACGCCTGCGGTATCGGCCTGAACCCCTGCGTCAGAGAGCGTGGCCGGAACCTCAAACAAGCCAAAGACGTTAATCGGCTTGCCGTCTGCAGTGGAAATGAGATAGCCGCTAATCAGAATGGCGAACAGCAGGATATAGAGCGTAACGTGCGCGGCAACCGCGCTGACACGCGTTAATTTACTGTGGGTTTTGGGCGCGGCGGGCGGCGGGGAAATGTGACGCCAGATCACGCGAATAACCAACGTCATCATCAGCAGGATGCCGATGCTTTTATGCAGTTCTGGTGCCTGGTGATACCAGCCATCGTAATAACTGAGCGTCACCATCCACAGACCCAGTCCGAACATTGCATAAACGGTAAGAGCAACTATCCAGTGTAAACACATGGATATTATTCCGTAGCGCTGAGAGGAGTTACGCAATTGCATCAGAATGACCATTCGAAGAAAAACAGAATAGTAAAAATGAACGGGAATAAATGATATTGCAACTGAAATAATTGAATATAGATTTTTATTTTATTTATTTCAGCGGTTTTGAAAATGATCCGCAAATGTAATTCAATCGCTTCGTCCAAGGCGGAATAAGCAGCAAGCAAAAGATTAAGCTAACCTAAAGTAATGTCAGTAATTGTCAGCTTCACTTTTCAGTAAAATACAATATAAATAATATCGATGAGTGCCAGCAGCACCCATAATAAAATATAGAGCATAAAATGCTCACGAATGTTATTGATAAGAAAGCCAACGATCCTGCGCATAATGTCCCGTTTTCTGTCTGGAAAACGGGTTCCGGACGTCCGAAACCCGCGGCGGATTATCTGCTAAAACGCGAAAGTGAGAAGGGGGTGAGATCAAACTGCGGTGCGATCCCCTGGGCAAACTGCGCAGCAATCTCGCCCAGCACGGAGGCGAACTTAAAGCCATGACCACTGAGGCCGGTGATGAGTAGCGTGTTGTCATGCCCCGGCAGGGTGTCAATGATGAAGTCTTCGTCCGGCGTGTTGTCGTAGGTGCAGGCAGCACCATACAGTAAACCGCCTACGCCCGGCAGGATATTGCGCAGGAAGGTAAACGCTTCGGATCCATCCTGTGGGTATGCACCGAACGGTTTACGCTCTTCAGGGGAGGAGATCGCCTGCCCGCCATTGTGTTTTCCGATTTTGAGCGCGTCTTTCTCAGACGGGAAGCCGTAAAACTGATCGCCGTTCGGTAACTCCCCGGTAAATGCCGGGAATTTATTCTGTGCACTGTAACGGCCATCCGACTGGAACCAGGAGAAGACCTTGCGCACCGGCTGAACAGGCAGATCGGGCAGCAGACGGGTGACCCAGGTGCCTGCGCTAATCAGCAGACGGGACGCTGAATATTCTCCGTCCGCAGTGGTGACCGTAACGCCGTCAGCGTGATGAGTGAGGGATTCCACCGGACAGTTGAAGAGCTGAGCGCAGCCCGCTTTTTCCGCAAGATCGATCCAGGTTTTGATGGCCGTTTCACTGTGTAAGACCCCGGAGTTGGCTTCAAACAGGCCGATATAATCGTCCGGGACGGCAATCTCTGGCCAACGGGCCATGATGCCTGCCGCGTCCAGCTTCTCCACATCAAGATTAAACGCTTTCGCACTCCGTTCAACGTTGGCCAGAAAATCAGAGCTAGCAGGGCCCAGGTTGATGATGCCCGTGCGTTCGAAAATGCGTTCTTCCGTCAGCTTCGCCAGTTCATCCCATAGCGTCTGGGCCCGGAGCACCAGCGGAACATAGCGCTCGCCTTCACCATAGGCGTGGCGAATAAGCCGGGTGTCGCCATGATGGCTGCCCTCTGCATGGGGAGGACGGTGGGCATCGATCATCAGGACCTTCAGACCCGCTTGCGTTGCGTAATAACCGGCGGCAGACCCCACGGATCCGCTACCAATAATGATTAAGTCGTATCTCATATCCATCTCTCGAACTCACGCTTTGTTAGCAGAGTAATTAACTATGCGGGCTGACACAAGGGAGAAATAAATAAGGCACCCGGAGGGTGCCTGTTGAGCGAAGAATAGGTATAAACCTAGTGCCGTTTATACTCATTTTCCTGATAGTCGCCAGATTCTATTTTGGCAATACCTGCCTCTAAAATAGAAATAAACTGACGGGCGACGTCTGTTGTAAGCCACAGCGTCTGTCCAACTTCCGCTTCTTCACGGTTGAGTTGATTCGGGGTCTGGTAGTGCAAACGCAGCATCAGCGCATCGTAGCTATCTACGGTACTGATATCCCAGCCAACAAGCGGATGGGTCTGGATGACTTCGCTATTCTTTTCCATTATAACCCCCTTAATGCGTGTTAGAAGACAACGGCTCCGAGGTTCAATGCATGTTTTTCTGAAAGCATCTTCAGTATACAAGTAATAAGGGTTCGCAAGGGAAAAATAAACAGTTGGCAACACATTTTTCTGCTTTTTAGGATTGTTCGAACAATAAAACACCACCTTGTTCACGATTTTTAAATTTGTTGCCGAATTAATTTGAACGAACCGGATTTCAGACGAAAAAAAGCCGGGGCGACCCGGCAAAAAAGAACAATGAGGGAGCAAGATTAATCTGTGATGAACCAGTCGTCGGCGCTTTCCCAGGTTTCCTGCAGGATTTCGCTGATACGGTCTTTATCTTCTTTCGCGCCGCCAATGACGGAGAGGTTGTTTGCCGCCGCATAACGAACCGTTACGGCACCAGCGTTGTCAGGGAAAGTACTGTTAATACGGCGGGATAATTCACCGGCCAGCGCATCAAGCGCGCCAGCAGGCAGAACGGTTGTTTTGGCTATGGTGACTTCAATACGCATAAATGCCCCCTGTGTAATATACTGTTTATTTATACAGGTATATTATGGGTTTGACAACAAGGGGCACTGTTTTTTTAGCGTTTTACCGTCCAGTTGACGGTTTCACCGGCAAGGAATGGGATGAGCGTGTCATCCGTCAGCGGAATGGCCTCGTCCACGCGGCTCTCTTTACGCTCCAGTTCAATGAACGTTTCGTTGACCGGCAGCCCGTAGAAGCGTGGTCCATTGAGCGAGCAGAACGCTTCGAAATGCTGCAGGGCATTCATCTCTTCAAACACGGTGGCGTAGCTGGCGAGCGCGGTAGGGGCGTTAAAGCAGCCTGCGCAGCCGCAGCTGGCCTCTTTGCGGTGGCGTGCATGAGGCGCGGAGTCCGTGCCGAGGAAGGCGCGGGAGAAACCGCTGGCAACGAGTTCACGCAGCGCCTGCTGATGAACGTTACGCTTCAGAATCGGCAGGCAATAGAGATGCGGACGAACGCCGCCAACCAGCATGTGGTTGCGGTTAAACATCAGATGCTGCGGCGTGATGGTGGCGGCAATCAGTTCATTGCCATCGCGGACATACTCTGCGGCATCTTTGGTGGTGATGTGTTCAAACACCACTTTAAGCGCAGGAAGACGCTGGCGCAGCGGCTCCATTACGGTTTCGATAAAGCGGGCTTCACGGTCGAAGATATCAATGTCGGCGTGGGTCACTTCACCATGTACCAGCAGCGGCATGCCCAGTTTTTGCATGCGTTCCAGAACCGGCATGATGGCGTCAATACTGGTGACACCGTGGCTGGAGTTGGTGGTAGCGTTAGCCGGGTAGAGTTTCGCCGCGGTGAACACGCCTTCGTTAAAGCCGCGTTCCACTTCATTCGGATCGAGGGTGTCGGTCAGATAGCAGGTCATCAGCGGAGTGAAATCATGTCCTGCCGGCACGGCATCAAGAATTCGCTGGCGATAAGCCATAGCGGCATCAACGGTGGTGACTGGTGGAACCAGGTTAGGCATGACAATCGCGCGGCCATAAATTTCGCTGGTATACGGCACGACCGTTTTCAACATATCGCCATCACGCAGATGGATATGCCAGTCGTCAGGGCGGCGGATTTTAAGAACCTGGGGTTGTGCAGTCATGGAAGCTCCGGCTTGTCAGGAATCAGTCATTAGGATGGCTGTTTTTGCCGGACACAAATCATAAGCGGAAACGTTTTCGTTTGCACACTTTTCCGTAAAAAAAAGGGCGCTTTTGCGCCCCTTCAGGTTAATCGGTGAATGGAATAACGATCTCTCCCGGTTTCACCTCGATGCCTTTGGCATATTTTTTCGCCAGCGCCTCACCCTTGCTCTTGTCTTCACTTAAGACATAGGCCGGCTGCTGGTTAAAGTAGTTGCGCAGGGACTGGTTCAGGTAGGGCATCAGGGTCTGCATCACCGGTTTCATTTTGTCCGGCGTGACGTCCGCGTCTACCACTTCCATCTCCTGCAGGAAGATGGCCCCTTTCTCTTTGTTAAAGACCGGCAGCGCCTTGAGCTTCAGCTTAATGTTGGCTTTCTGGTTACCGAAGAGAGAGGTCATATCGAGATTGGCATCCCCGGCGAGAGTGACTTTATTCGGCTCTTCGCGCCCAATCTGGCTGGTGAGGTTGCTGAGGACGATATGCGCATCGGCAAGCCCCGGCACACCAATGTCTTTTGAAAAGTTATTATGTTTTTCCAGCGCCTGATTAATTTCCTGCTCACTGACGGTGTATTGCGTAAGCTGGTTACAACCTACCAGCAGGCCGCTGACAATGAATGCGGCGGCAATGACAATTTTTTTCATAGTGTTCCTCAACGAAAAATCGGCGCTACTGTCCTGTTACGCCAGTATGTCAGGGTGAAATAGCGGAAACCAGCAGAAAAAACTGATAATGGCGGCGGGAGAGGCCCCGCCGCAGGGAATATTATGCCCCAGGTTCGAGCATGCCGCTCGCGCTGCGCTTCTGGCTGAATTGCCACCACAGTGCAAGGAGCGTCATAAAGCCGACCACGCCGAGCATGACCCAGGGCAGTTCCGGCTGGCTTAGGGCTTTTCCGGCATCGAACAGCCAGCCGCCGCCGGCGTAACCCAATGCACCGCCAAAGGCCAGCCCCAGGCGGCTGAACCCCATATAGCTGCCGCGAGCGCGCGCGTCGGCAAGCGTGGCGCTCAGCGTTTCACGAGCCGGTTCGGCAATAATGGAGCCGATATAGAAGGTGCAAATCAGCGTAAACAGTTGCTGGAGCGAGTTCACCAGCCCGATGGGCATCATGCTGAGCGTCATCAATAACAGCCCGGCCATCAGGCGATGCTCCAGGCGAAAACGCCGTTCGCTCCAGCGGGCGATCGGGTAGAGCAGGGTCAGAGAGAGGCAGGCTTCTATGGCGTACATCCATTTTACGGCGGCCGGGGTGCCCGCAATGTCGTTTACCATGATCGGCAGCATCAGCATGACCTGAACGGCCAGCATGTAATACCCCGTCAGGGTCAGCACGTACGTAACAAAGCGTTTGTCTCGCAGCACGCGGCCAAGACCTTCGCGTACCGGGGCTTTGACCGTCGACAGTTTCCATGCCGGCAGAAACAGGGCATTAAAGAGCGCGCACAGAATAAAGAGCAGCGCACCCGCCGCGCAGACCAGACGAAAGTCGTACTGCAACAGCCAGCTTCCCAGCAGGGCGCCAATTACCGCCCCGGCACTGTCCTGCATCATCAAAATTGAGAAGAAGCGTCCCCGGTGCTGCGGACGAATGAGTTTAACCACCAGCGCGGTGCGCGGCGGGTCAAACAGGGTGCCACCGATACCGGAGAGGAAGCAGGAAAACCACAGCAGCCACGGCTCCTGGGCAATTGCCATGGTGGCGAAGCCTGCCGCGCGAAGCAGCATGCCCGTCACGATCATCGGTTTGGCACCAAAGCGGTCGGCGATGGCACCACCAAACACGCCCAGACCCTGCTGGACAAACTGGCGTAACCCGAGCGCGATACCGACCATCAGTGCCGCCCAGCCCATTTGATCGACAAAGCGGATCGAGATGAGGGGAAACACAACAAAAAAGCCGAGCACGACCAGCATGTTATCGACTAGCAGGAAATATTTACCCAGGCTCCTGGCCTGTGATACGCGGGACATTTTCCCTCCAGGGAAAACAGGATGGTGAGCACGCTAACATTCTGCGGTGTCGCCACGTTTTTTCCCACCCCCGAGCGTGACAATATTTTTTTATCAAAAGAGCGCTTTGATAGAGAGTTCTCATCGAAAAATGTGAAAAGAGGTCAAAATGGTATGTCACTGTTTTCACAGACGGCACAGGCGCAGGTATAGTAAAGCTAATGGGTAAGCAGAAGTGACGGGAAGGAGTGGTATCGATGTTTGGCTATCGCAGTAATGTGCCAAAAGTGCGTCTGACAACGGACAGGCTGGTTGTTCGTCTGGTGCACGAGCGTGATGCCTGGCGTCTGGCGGATTATTACGCCGAGAATCGCCAGTTTTTAAAACCCTGGGAACCCGTTCGGGATGAGAGCCACTGCTACCCTTCCGGCTGGCAGGCGCGCCTCAGCATGATTGCAGAATTCCACAAGCAGGGAAGCGCGTTCTATTTCGCGCTGCTGGATCCGGAGGAAAAAGAGATCATCGGCATTGCCAACTTTTCCAACGTGGTGCGCGGATCGTTTCACGCCTGCTACCTCGGCTACTCCATCGGCCAGAAATGGCAAGGGCAGGGGCTGATGTATGAGGCGCTAACGGTGGCGATCCGTTATATGCAGCGCACTCAACATATCCATCGCATTATGGCGAACTACATGCCACACAATCAGCGCAGCGGTAATTTGCTCGCGCGGTTGGGGTTTGAGAAAGAGGGGTACGCCAAAGATTATCTGCTGATAGACGGAGAGTGGCGCGACCACGTACTGACAGCATTAACCACCCGGGACTGGACGGCAGGCCGCTAAGGAGAAGAGATGAAATATCAGTTAAGCGCAACAGAAGCGCGTGTGATTGGCTGCCTGCTGGAAAAACAGGTCACCACGCCGGAACAGTATCCGCTCTCCGTCAATGCCGTGACGATGGCGTGTAACCAGAAAACCAACCGTGAGCCGGTGATGAATCTCGGCGAACATGAGGTGCAGGATATTCTCGATGAGCTGGTTAAACGCCATTACCTGCGCACGGTCAGCGGTTTCGGTAACCGCGTGACCAAGTACGAGCAGCGGTTTTGCAATTCTGAGTTCGGCGATCTGAAGCTGAGTGCCGCCGAGGTGGCGGTGATCACCACGCTGTTACTGCGCGGCGCGCAAACACCCGGTGAACTGCGCACCCGGGCCTCCCGCATGCATGAGTTCGCCGATATGCAGGAGGTTGAGCAGACCCTGGACGGGCTTGCCACCCGCGAGGATGGCCCTTACGTGGTACGTCTGGCGCGTGAGCCGGGGAAACGTGAAAGCCGTTATATGCACCTGTTTAGCGGTGAGGTTGATACGTCAACGGTGTTGGCAGATTCGGCTGCCCCCGCCGCGCATGACAGCCTCGCGGCACGCGTAGAGGCGCTGGAGGAAGAGGTGGCCGGGCTGAAACAACGCCTGGATGCATTGCTGGCACATTTAGGAGACTGACGGTGAAAAAATTACGCGTTGGCGTGGTAGGGCTGGGCGGTATTGCGCAAAAGGCCTGGCTGCCTGTTCTGGGGGCTGCGACGGACTGGACGCTGCAAGGGGCGTGGTCACCTACCCGCGAGAAGGCCGAGCGGATCTGCGAAACCTGGCGCATGCCGTATGCGGCATCGCTTCAGGATCTGGCGCGCGACTGCGATGCGGTCTTTGTGCACACCTCTACCGCCACCCATTATCAGGTGGTCAGCGAATTACTGAATGCCGGGGTCCACGTTTGTGTGGATAAACCCCTGGCGGAAAACATTCAGGATGCCGAACGGCTGATTGAACTCGCTGCACGCAAAAAACTGACGCTGATGGTGGGCTTCAATCGCCGTTTTGCGCCGCTTTACCAGCAGCTGAAGGCCCGGTCTGGTGGGCTCGCGTCCCTGCGAATGGACAAGCATCGTACCGACAGCGTCGGACCGAACGATCTGCGCTTTACCCTTCTGGATGATTACCTGCACGTAGTAGATACGGCGCTCTGGCTAACCAACGGGCAAGCCCAGCTTAAAAGCGGCACCCTGTTGACCAACGATCAGGGCCAGATGGTTTACGCTGAGCACCATTTTGCTCTTGAGCATCTGCAGGTCACCACCAGCATGCATCGCCGGGCCGGCAGTCAGCGGGAGTCTGTGCAGGCGGTCACTGAGGGGGCTCTGTATGACATTACCGACATGCGCGAATGGCGCGAAGAGAAAGGCAGCGGCGTGGTCACGCTACCGGCGCCTGGCTGGCAAAGCACCCTTGAGCAGCGCGGCTTTGACGGATGCGCCCGCCACTTTATCGCCTGTGTGCAAAATCAGACGGTTCCGGAAACATCCGGTGAGCAGGCCATCATGGCACAACGCATTGTTGAGCGGCTCTGGCGAGAGGCCATGAGCGAATAATTCTCTGTAACATCTGCCGATAGTAATTCCCTTAAATCCGGGTAGACTAAGCGCCGTTTGTTGGTTTCAATGGGTGGCGCTTTCGCTTACCCGTCCTGGAAATCCGTAGGGTTGTGGGAATTCTCATTAATGAACTTATTAAAATCGCTGGCGGCAGTCAGCTCGATGACCATGTTTTCCCGCGTGCTGGGTTTTGCGCGCGATGCGATTGTGGCAAGAGTATTTGGTGCAGGGATGGCAACGGACGCCTTTTTCGTCGCGTTCAAATTGCCGAATTTATTGCGTCGCATTTTTGCCGAGGGGGCATTTTCCCAGGCATTCGTTCCTATCCTGGCGGAATATAAAAGCAAGCAGGGTGAAGACGCCACGCGCGTGTTTGTCGCTTACGTTTCAGGCCTCCTGACGCTGGCCCTGGCGATCGTAACGGTGCTCGGGATGCTGGCTGCGCCCTGGGTGATTATGGTGACGGCACCCGGCTTTGCGGACTCGGCAGATAAATTTGCCCTGACCACTCAACTGCTGCGTATTACCTTTCCTTATATCCTGCTGATCTCCCTGGCCTCGCTGGTGGGGGCAATCCTCAATACCTGGAACCGTTTTTCCGTTCCGGCCTTTGCGCCAACCTTCCTTAACATCAGCATGATTGGCTTTGCGCTGTTCGCCGCGCCCCATTTCAACCCGCCGGTGCTGGCGCTGGCCTGGGCGGTGACGGCGGGCGGCGTGTTGCAACTGGCGTATCAGTTGCCGCATCTGAAGAAAATCGGCATGCTGGTTCTGCCGCGAATTAATTTCCGTGACGCCGGTGCGATGCGCGTGATTAAGCAAATGGGGCCTGCCATTCTCGGGGTTTCGGTTAGCCAGATCTCGCTTATCATCAACACTATCTTCGCCTCTTTCCTCAAATCTGGTTCCGTTTCGTGGATGTACTACGCGGACCGTTTGATGGAGTTTCCCTCCGGGGTGTTGGGGGTGGCGCTGGGGACTATTCTCCTGCCGTCGCTGTCGAAAAGTTTTGCCAGCGGAAACCATGACGAATATTGCCGTCTGATGGACTGGGGGCTGCGTCTCTGCTTCCTGCTGGCGCTGCCGAGTGCGGTGGCGCTGGGGATCCTCGCGCAGCCGCTGACCGTTTCCCTGTTCCAGTACGGCAAATTCACCGCTTTTGACGCGTCAATGACGCAGCAGGCGCTGATTGCCTACTCGGTGGGGCTGATGGGGCTGATCGTTGTTAAAGTGCTGGCACCAGGGTTCTACTCGCGCCAGGACATCAAAACGCCGGTGAAAATTGCCATTGTGACGCTGATTATGACTCAGCTGATGAACCTGGCCTTTATTGGTCCGCTGAAGCACGCCGGTCTGGCCTTGTCCATTGGTCTTGCGGCCTGTCTCAACGCCGGGCTGTTGTACTGGCAGTTGCGTAAGCAGGATATCTTCACGCCGCAGCCGGGCTGGAAAAGCTTCTTTGTGCGTCTGATCGTTGCGGTGCTGGTTATGGCAGCGGCGTTGCTTGGCATGCTGCATGTCATGCCGGAATGGTCGCAGGGCACCATGCTTTACCGTCTGATGCGGCTGATGGCCGTTGTGGGTGTTGGGGTTGTGGCCTACTTTGCGACGCTCGCGCTGCTGGGCTTCAAAGTGAAAGAGTTTGCCCGCCGTACTGCATAAACGCCAAAAGGGGAGTTCACCTTAGGGTGCTCCCCGCTGCCTGATTTGTCGCCAGGGCTTCAAATCGAAATCTTTTTCCCGCCCGTGACACGTGCCGTTGATGTTTGACCATCCGCACCGTACAGCCCGGGCTCTTTATGCGGCTTTAACACCTCAAGCGCTTGCTGATTACGCTCAATCTGGCCTTCCAGCAGCCAGCCGTTGTGCTGATTAAGATGGCGCAGATGCTGGGTTTTTTCTGTAATGGTCTGCCAGCGTTCTACAATATCGTCATTCGCACTGCGCTTAGGATCTTGCTCAGCGCGACGCTGTTGTTCCAGATAATCCAGCGTCGCCAGAAGCGAACTTTTATCTTCCGTAATACGCTGCAACGCGCTGCCGTTGATCTGACCGGAAGAGAGGTGCTGTTGCTCCGCGTCCATGACCGTTTTCAGGTCGTTCAGGACAACCGTCATTTGATCCAGTATTTCTGACAGTCGACTCATACGGTTAGTTACTCTGTAAGAAACTCTGTGCTTCCTGAATCAGGGCGTCAGCAATTTTGCTGGTATCCATCTTCAGCTCACCATTACGAATAGCCGTTTTCAGCGCTTCCACGCGTTCCATATTGATATCGCTGCTGCCTGGCTGCATCAGTTTTGCCTGAGCATCGCTCAGGGTGACGCTGGTGCTGTTGGACGTTGACGGTTTTTCCACACGCGTTTTCTGCGGCGTGGCGTCATTCGTTTCGCGAGGCTGTACAGCGCTTACCGGCTTCAGGGCTGATGTACGATCAATGCTCATAGTGTTGTCCTCATCGAGGGTTCGCGGCGTTGGCGCCTGACATCATCATTAGTTGATTATTTATCGGCAGTCGCAGCGATTTCTTTAAAAAGATTATAGGTTAATCAGAATATTCCCATCAGAATCGACGGTTCCGCTAACCACCTGGCCTGAGGACATCCTGACGCGGGCATTTTGCGCCACCGCGGCATTGTTTAATGCCTTCCCTTCACTGTTTATCTGAAAACCATCGCCGTTGGCCACCACCATCACCTGCTGACCCGCTTTAACCCGCCATGCCTGACGCAGCATGGAGAGCTGTATCGGCTGGCCTGGCGCGACATCACGCAGGCTGACGGCATCCTGTGCCTGGTTAATGTCAAGCATGGTGCGCGGCGGAAGCTGATCCAGACGACCGCGTTTCAGAGTCACGCTGCTGGCGTGCAACATGCTGCCGCGAGCAATGGGAACGGCGGCCACAACATAATTGCCCGTCGCCTGTACCGCAACCTGTAAATAGCGTTTTTCACCCGGACAGCGCGCCAGCACGTTCACGTTCCCCCACAGTTTTGTGGTGCCCGTTACGCTGAACGACGGCTGCTCACAGGAGGGATAGAGATTAGGTGGCGTGCGCACGGTGACGTTGACTTCATCGCTAAAGCCCGCCAGTTGCTGAGCAAAGAAAGCCGTCAGTTGATCCTGTACTTCAGCCTGTACCAGGGGGCTGAAAAGCAGGGCCGTAGCCACCAGGCCGCGTTTTAACGTTTGCATCGCACATTCCACCGTTACCCGAATTGAGAGGATTCTACCTGCAGTGGTTTTGCATCAACGGAATAAATAGCGACGCATTTTGCGCTTATTCCGTCGATAGGGGTGACGGGGTGAGATTTAAGCTGTGAACTGAAATTTTGCCATCAGCGGAGGAGACATGCTCGATAAACTCGACGCCGCGTTACGTTTTCAGCAGGAAGCGCTCAATTTACGCGCCCAGCGGCAGGAGATTTTAGCCGCCAATATTGCCAACGCCGATACGCCAGGGTATCAGGCGCGCGATATTGATTTTTCCAGTGAGCTTAAAAAAGTGATGGAGCGTGGACGTGCAGAAGGGAGCGGTGTCGCGCTCGCTCTGACCTCCTCACGCCATATTCCTGCTCAGGCGATGACGGCGCCCACGACCGATTTACTTTATCGCATTCCCGACCAGCCTTCACTCGACGGTAACACCGTGGATATGGACCGGGAGCGTACGCAGTTTGCCGATAACAGCCTGAAATACCAGATGGGCCTGACCGTACTCGGCGGACAGATCAAAGGCATGATGAACGTCCTGCAGGGGGGCAACGGATAAATGGCCTTGCTGAATATTTTCGATATCGCCGGCTCGGCGTTAACCGCGCAGTCCAAGCGCCTGAACGTGGCTGCCAGTAACCTGGCGAACGCCGACAGCGTGACCGGACCTGACGGACAGCCTTATCGTGCAAAGCAGGTGGTGTTCCAGGTGGATGCTGCACCAGGCGCGGCGACGGGCGGGGTGAAAGTCTCTGACGTGGTGGAAAGCCAGGCACCGGACAAGCTGGTGTATGAGCCCGGCAACCCGCTGGCGGATGCGAACGGCTACGTGAAAATGCCAAACGTGGATGTGGTGGGGGAGATGGTGAACTCCATGTCCGCCTCACGTAGCTACCAGGCAAACGTCGAAGTGCTTAATACCGTGAAGAGCATGATGCTCAAAACCCTCACTCTCGGCCAGTAAAGGAGACATGCATGTCCATCGCCGTTAATGTGAATGATCCAACGAACTCGGGCGTCAGTGGCGCCAAAAGTTCGACGGGTTCCAGCTCCCTGACGGGAAGTAACGCCTCCGATCTGCAAAGCAGCTTTCTGACGCTGCTGGTGGCACAGCTGAAGAACCAGGATCCCACCAACCCCATGCAGAACAACGAACTGACCACGCAGCTTGCGCAGATCAGTACCGTCAGCGGCATTGAGAAACTCAATACCACCCTCGGCTCTGTTTCCGGGCAAATTGATAACAGCCAGTCCCTGCAGGCTGCGAGCCTGATTGGTCACGGGGTGATGATCCCGGGCACCACGATCCTGGCGGGCACCAGCACCACCGAAGGCAACACGACCACCACCACCACGCCGTTTGGCGTTGAGCTGCAGCAGGCGGCCGACAAAGTCACCGCGACGATCACCGACGCTACCGGCGCCGTGGTTCGCACGATTGATATCGGCGAACTGAAGGCGGGCGTTCATACCTTTACCTGGGATGGCAGCCTGGCCGACGGCACCAAAGCGCCAAACGGTTCTTACAAAGTGGCAATCAGTGCCAGCAATGGCTCTACCCAGCTGGTGGCTCAGCCGCTGCAGTTTGCGCTGGTCCAGGGCGTCATTAAAGGTAGCGATGGCAACAAACTGGATTTGGGTACTTCTGGTACCACCACACTCGACGAAGTTCGGCAGATTATCTAAGCCTTAACACTTATCAGGAGTAAGTCATGGCCTTTTCTCAAGCGGTCAGCGGCCTGAATGCTGCGGCCACCAACCTGGACGTCATTGGCAACAACATCGCCAACTCCGCGACCTATGGTTTTAAATCCGGTTCTGCTTCATTTGCAGATATGTTTGCCGGTTCCAAAGTGGGTCTGGGCGTAAAAGTTGCAGGCATTACCCAGGACTTTACCGACGGCACCACCACCAATACCGGTCGTGGCCTGGACGTTGCCATCAGCCAGAACGGTTTCTTCCGTATGGTCGATGCTAACGGCTCGGTGTTCTACAGCCGTAACGGCCAGTTCAAGCTGGACGAAAACCGTAACCTGGTGAACATGCAGGGGATGCAATTAACCGGTTATCCGGTTGCCGGGACGCCATCAACGGTTCAGACCGGTGCGAACCCACAGCCTATTAATATCCCGACCACGCTGATGGCCGCGAAGGCCACCACCACGGCTTCCCAGCAGATTAACCTCAACTCCACCGATACCGCACCGACCACCGCCTTTGATCCGGCCAACCCGGATACTTACAACAAAAAAGGTACGGTCACCGTCTTTGACAGCCAGGGTAATGCGCACAACATGAACCTGTTTTACGTCAAAGATGCGACCCCGGCTAACTCCTGGAAAGTGTATGCCCAGGACGGTAGCGTGGCAGGCAGCACGGCCTCTCTCGCCACGACGCTGACCTTCAACAACAACGGTACGCTGATCGGCGGTGGCAACATCAACCTGACTACTGCGACCATTCCTGGTGCCACGCCTGCGACCTTCGCCATGAGTTTTGCGAACTCCATGCAGCAGAACACCGGTGCGAACAACATCGTTGGAACCAGCCAGAATGGTTTTAAACCGGGCGACCTGGTGAGCTACCAGATCAACGACGACGGCACCGTGGTCGGTAACTACTCCAACGAACAGACCCAGGTTCTGGGCCAGATCGTGCTGGCAAACTTCGCCAACAACGAAGGTCTGAAGTCTGAAGGTGACAACGTCTGGTCTGCCACGCAGTCCTCCGGCGTCGCGCTGCTGGGTACCGCGGGTTCCGGTAACTTCGGTACGCTGACCAACGGTGCGCTGGAAGCGTCTAACGTCGACCTGAGTAAAGAGCTGGTGAACATGATTGTCGCGCAACGTAACTATCAGTCGAACGCGCAGACCATCAAGACCCAGGATCAGATCCTTAACACGCTGGTTAACCTGCGTTAAGCGGCTAACAGGAAAGCGCAATGGATCACGCAATATATACCGCGATGGGCGCGGCAAGTCAGACGCTCAATCAGCAGGCCGTTACCGCCAGCAACCTGGCGAACGCCTCTACGCCGGGGTTCCGCGCACAGCTCAATGCGCTGCGTGCGGTGCCGGTAGAAGGGTTGTCCCTGCCGACGCGTACGCTGGTGACCGCCTCCACGCCGGGTGCAGACATGACGCCAGGGCAGATGGATTACACCGCCCGCCCGCTGGACGTTGCTCTGCAGCAGGACGGCTGGCTGGCCGTGCAAACGGCAGACGGCGGCGAAGGCTATACCCGCAACGGTAATATCCAGGTCAGTGCCACGGGCCAGTTGACGATTCAGGGGCACCCGGTAATGGGTGAAGCGGGTCCGTTGACGGTGCCGGAAGGCTCAGAGCTGACCATCGCC
Organism: Enterobacter sp. T1-1; assembly: GCF_000710795.1. Taxonomy (NCBI): domain Bacteria; kingdom Pseudomonadati; phylum Pseudomonadota; class Gammaproteobacteria; order Enterobacterales; family Enterobacteriaceae; genus Enterobacter; species Enterobacter sp. T1-1. The sequence continues at coordinate 54,440 of NZ_JALW01000005.1, forward strand.
GCAGACGGTACCATCTCCGCCTTGAACCCCGGCGACCCGGCCAATACCGTTGCGCCCGTCGGGCGTCTGAAGCTGGTCAAAGCGGATGGCAAAGAGGTGCAGCGTGGTGATGACGGTATGTTCCGTCTGACCCAGGTGGCTCAGGCCACCCGTGGCGCCACGCTTCAGGCCGACCCGACCATTCGCGTGATGTCCGGTGTTCTGGAAGGCAGCAACGTCAAGCCGGTCGAAGCCATGACCGACATGATCGCCAGCGCCCGTCGTTTTGAAATGCAGATGAAGATTATCAGCAGCGTTGATGAAAACGCGGGCAAAGCTAACCAACTTCTGGCTATGAGTTAACAGGACTCCCTATGATCAGTTCTTTATGGATCGCGAAAACTGGCCTGGACGCGCAGCAAACCAATATGGATGTGATTGCCAACAACCTGGCAAACGTCAGCACCAATGGTTTCAAGCGTCAGCGTGCCGTTTTCGAAGATTTGCTTTACCAAACCATTCGTCAGCCGGGTGCGCAGTCCTCTGAGCAAACCACGCTGCCGTCAGGTTTGCAGATCGGTACCGGTGTTCGTCCGGTCGCCACCGAGCGTCTGCACAGCCAGGGCAACCTGTCTCAGACCAACAACAGCAAAGACGTCGCCATTAAAGGCCAGGGTTTCTTCCAGGTGCAGTTGCCTGACGGGACCTCTGCCTATACCCGTGACGGCTCGTTCCAGGTCGATCAGAACGGCCAGCTGGTCACGGCTGGTGGTTTCCAGGTTCAGCCTGCTATCACGATCCCGGCGAATGCCCTGAGCATCACCATCGGGCGTGACGGCGTGGTGAGCGTCACCCAGCAGGGACAGGCCGCGCCTGTTCAGGTGGGGCAGCTCAACCTGACCACCTTCATGAACGATACCGGTCTGGAAAGCATTGGCGAGAACCTCTACACCGAAACGCAATCCTCCGGTACGCCGAATGAGAGCACCCCGGGCCTGAACGGGGCAGGGCTGCTGTATCAGGGTTATGTGGAAACCTCGAACGTGAACGTGGCGGAAGAGCTGGTGAATATGATCCAGGTCCAGCGCGCGTATGAAATTAACAGTAAAGCAGTGTCGACGACCGACCAGATGCTGCAGAAACTGACGCAACTCTAAGGTGCAGCCCGGTGCGGTGAATGCCGCACCGGCTCCCTGTTTTCGAAGATGAAGGCAATGCAAAAAAACGCGGCGTTTCGTTATCCGATTCTGACTGTTCTGGCCGTCACCCTTAGCGGATGTGCCTGGATCCCGTCTAAACCATTGGTCCAGGGTGCGACGACCGCCCAACCCGTTCCTGGCCCTGCGCCAGTGGTGAACGGCTCCATTTTCCAGACCGCGCAGCCGATCAACTATGGTTATCAGCCGCTGTTTGAAGACCGTCGCCCGCGTAACGTCGGCGATACCCTGACCATTGTGCTGCAGGAGAACGTCAGCGCGAGCAAGAGCTCGTCGGCGAATGCCAGCCGCGATGGCAAAACCAATTTTGGCTTCGATACCGTACCGCGCTATCTGCAGGGACTCTTCGGCAATGCACGTGCGGATGTTGAGGCGTCTGGCGGCAATACCTTTAACGGTAAAGGTGGCGCGAACGCCAGCAATACCTTCAGCGGCACGCTGACGGTAACGGTTGACCAGGTGCTGGTTAACGGCAATTTACATGTGGTGGGTGAAAAACAGATCGCCATTAACCAGGGCACTGAATTCATTCGCTTCTCCGGTGTGGTTAACCCTCGCACCATCAGCGGCACCAACACCGTTCCGTCCACCCAGGTGGCGGATGCGCGCATTGAGTACGTCGGTAACGGCTATATCAACGAAGCGCAAAATATGGGCTGGCTGCAGCGCTTCTTCCTTAATTTATCGCCGATGTAAGCGAGGTGACCCATGTTTAAATCGATCTTCGCCGTGGCGCTGATGCTGGTGGCAACATTTGCCCAGGCTGACCGCATTCGCGATCTCACCAGCGTTCAGGGCGTGCGTGAAAACTCCCTCATTGGCTATGGTCTGGTGGTTGGCCTGGATGGCACGGGTGACCAGACCACCCAGACGCCATTCACCACCCAGAGCTTGAACAACATGCTGTCCCAGCTCGGTATCACCGTACCGGCGGGCACCAACATGCAGTTGAAAAACGTGGCGGCGGTAATGGTAACCGCTTCCTACCCGGCGTTTGCGCGTCAGGGGCAGACCATCGATGTGGTGGTTTCCTCCATGGGTAACGCCAAAAGCCTGCGCGGCGGTACGCTGCTGATGACTCCGCTGAAAGGGGTGGATAGCCAGGTTTATGCCCTGGCGCAGGGTAACATTCTGGTGGGCGGCGCGGGGGCCTCTGCAGGCGGCAGCAGCGTGCAGGTCAACCAGCTGAACGGCGGGCGTATCACTAACGGTGCAATCATTGAGCGTGAACTGCCGACCCAGTTCGGCGCGGGGAATACCATCAACCTGCAGCTGAACAACGAAGATTTCACCATGGCGCAGCAGATCGCCGACACCATCAACCGCAGCCGCGGCTATGGCAGTGCGACGGCGCTGGACGCCCGTACCGTGCAGATCCGCACCTCAACGGGCGGCAGCAACCAGGTGCGCATGCTGGCCGATATCCAGAACATGGAAGTGAACGTCCCTGTTCAGGATGCCAAAGTGATCATCAACTCCCGTACCGGTTCGGTGGTGATGAACCGTGAAGTGTCGCTGGACAGTTGCGCTGTGGCGCAGGGTAACCTCTCGGTAACGGTCAACCGCTCCGCCAACGTCAGCCAGCCGGATACCCCGTTTGGTGGTGGGCAGACGGTGGTAACGCCGCAAACCCAGATCGATTTGCGTCAGAGCGGGGGCTCGCTGCAGAGCGTACGCTCCAGTGCCAACCTCAACAGCGTGGTGCGTGCCCTGAATGCCCTGGGGGCAACGCCGATGGATCTGATGTCTATTCTGCAATCCATGCAAAGTGCGGGCTGTCTGCGCGCCAAACTGGAAATCATCTGATGCTGACCGATAGCAAACTGTTGACCAGCGCGGCCTGGGATGCCCAGTCGCTTAACGAACTGAAAACCCAGGCAGGCAAAGACCCGGCGGCGAATATCCGCCCGGTCGCCCGCCAGGTGGAGGGGATGTTTGTACAGATGATGCTGAAGAGCATGCGTGAAACTCTGCCTAAAGACGGCATGTTCAGCAGTGATTCAACGCGCCTGTATACCAGCATGTATGACCAACAGATTGCGCAGCAGATGACCGCCGGTAAAGGGCTCGGTCTGGCTGACATGATAGTCAAACAGACCGAAGCCGCGCAGGGGATCCAGCCGAAGGATGAGCCGCAGCAGGTGCCGATGAAGTTCGACCTGCAAACGGTGACCAGTTATCAGAACCAGGCGCTGACGCAAATGGTGCGTAAAGCGATACCGAAGGCGACGGTGAGCAGCGATGAGCCGCTCTCCGGCGACAGCAAAGACTTCCTGGCACAGCTTTCGCTGCCGGCCCGTCTTGCCAGTGAACAGAGTGGGGTGCCACATCACCTGATTCTGGCCCAGGCCGCGCTGGAATCGGGCTGGGGTCAGCGCCAGATCCGTAAAGAAAACGGCGAGCCGAGCTTCAACATCTTTGGCGTGAAGGCGAATGCCAGCTGGAAGGGGCCGACAACCGAGATCACCACCACCGAATATGAAAACGGTGCGGCGGTGAAGATCAAAGCAAAATTCCGCGTTTACAGCTCTTATCTGGAAGCGTTGTCCGATTATGTAGGCCTGTTGAGCCGCAACCCGCGTTATGCCGCCGTTACGCAGGCGGCTACGCCTGAACAGGGCGCGCAGGCCCTGCAAAATGCGGGCTATGCCACCGATCCGAACTATGCGCGTAAGCTCACCAGCATGATTCAGCAGCTTAAATCGATGGGCGAGAAAGTCAGCAAAGCCTATAGCACAGATATCGAAAATCTGTTCTGAAACTTCTCAAGTCCCGGTGGAGGCTGCCGATAACTTTCATCAGGACTCGTGTCTGAACGAATAAAAGGAACCTCCATGTCCAGTTTGATTAACAGCGCCATGAGTGGCCTCAGTGCTGCTCAGGCGGCACTCAATACCGTCAGTAATAACATTTCAAGCTATAACGTGGCAGGTTACACCCGCCAGACGACCGTGCTGGGTGCGTCTAACAGCACGCTGACCGGCGGTGGCTGGGTGGGCAACGGGGTGTATGTGTCTGGTGTACAGCGTGAATATGATGCTTTCATCACCAACCAACTGCGCGCCGCGCAAACGCAGAGTAGCGGTCTGACGACGCGCTATCAGCAGATGTCAAAAATTGACGATGTGCTCTCTGATTCCACCAACTCACTTTCGACGACGCTTCAGGATTTCTTCAAAAGCCTGCAAACGCTGGTGAGTAACGCGGAAGACCCGGCCGCAAGACAGACGGTGCTGGGAAAAGCGGATGGTCTGGTCAATCAGTTTAAAACGAACGACCAGTATCTTCGCGATCAGGATTCTCAGGTTAATACCGCCATCGCTTCAAGCGTTGAGCAGATCAACAACTACGCAAAACAGATTGCGAATCTGAACGATCAGATTTCCCGTCTTACCGGCGTAGGGGCAGGTTCATCGCCAAATGACCTGCTGGATCAGCGCGATCAGCTGGTGAGTGAGCTGAACCAAATTGTGGGTGTTGAAGTGGCTGTTCAGGACGGTGGCACCTATAACGTCTCCTTTGGCAACGGTTACAGCCTGGTGCAGGGGAGCAAAGCAAACCAGTTAGCTGCGGTGAAATCCAGCGCCGATCCGACCCGGACGACTATCGCCTACAGTGATGAGGTGTCCGGCAACGTCGAAATTCCCGAGAAAATGGTCACCACCGGTTCGCTGGGGGGCTTGTTTACGTTCCGCTCAGAAGATCTGGATAAAGCGCGTAACAACCTCAACCAGCTGGCACTGGCCTTTGCGGACGCGATGAATAAGCAGCATGAAGCCGGGTTTGATGCCAATGGCGATGCCGGTGGCAAGCTGTTCGACTTTGGTTCGCCAGCCGTGGTAACCAACAGCCGCAATACCGGTACGGCCGCAATGACGGCCACTGTGGCAGACAGCACCAAAGTGCAGGCCACCGATTATAAGCTGCAGTTTAACGGCACCGACTGGACTATCACCCGTTCGGATAAAACCAGCTTCACCATGGCCCCGGACGCAAGTGGCAATCTCTCCTTTGATGGCCTGAGCGTCAACGTGACCGGTAGTGCGAACGCCAAAGACAGTTTCATCGTCAAGCCTGTTTCTGATGTCATCGTCAATATGGAGCTCAAGTTCAAAGATGAGTCCAAACTGGCTATGGCATCCGCAAGCAACGGCGGCGAGAGCGACAACCGCAATGGCCAAAAACTGCTCGATCTGCAAAACAGTAAGGTTGTTGGCGGCAATAAGACTTTCAACGATGCCTATGCTTCCCTTGTCAGTACGGTCGGCAGCTCAACCGCCGCGCTGAAAACCAGCAGCGAAACGAAAGCGAATGTGGCGACGCAACTGACTAAGCAGCAGCAGTCCATCTCTGGGGTAAACCTCGACGAAGAGTATGGCAACCTGCAGCGCTATCAGCAGTATTACCTTGCCAATGCGCAGGTGTTACAAACTGCCAGCACGCTTTTTGATGCAATTATCAATATTCGCTAAGGCTGAGGTGAAAAATGCGTATTAGCACCCAGATGATGTACGACCAGAACATGCGGGGAATCACCGATTCCCAGAGCAAGTGGCTGAGCTACGGTGAGCAAATGTCCACCGGTAAGCGTGTTAACCGTCCGTCGGACGATCCTATTGCGGCGTCGCAGGCGGTTGTGCTGTCACAATCTCAATCCCAGAATAGCCAGTTTGCCCTGGCGAGAACGTTCGCCACGCAAAAAGTCTCTCTGGAAGATAACGTGCTGAGCCAGGTTAACGCGGCAATTACCAGTGCGAAAGAGAAACTCGTCAACGCAGGAAATGGCACGTTAAGTGATGACGATCGTCTGTCACTGGCGAGTGACTTGCAGGGTATCCGCGATCAGCTGATGAACCTGGCAAACTCAGCGGATGGTAATGGTCGGTATATTTTTGCTGGCTATAAGACCGAAGCGCCACCGTTTGATTCCGTTACCGGTGATTACAACGGCGGAACACAGGCCATCTCTCAGCAGGTTGATACCGCCCGTAATATGGTGATTAGCCACACTGGTCAGCAGATCTTCGAAAGTATTACCAGTAACGCCAAAGAACTGCCTGGCGGCGGTTATGGCGAGACGAATATGTTCAAGATCCTCGACTCGGCCATTTCCGCGCTGAAGGTTCCTGTTGATAACGACTCTGCGGCGGCGGAAGTGCAGAACAAAGCGATTTCTGACGCACAGATCGGCATCACCAATACCCAGAACAATGTCCTTACCGTCGTGGCGGATGTGGGTACCAAGATGAACGAACTGGAAAAACTCGATAACCTGGGCGATGACCGTGCGCTGGGGCAGACTCAGCAGATGAGCGATTTGGTCGATGTTGACTGGAACAGTGCCATTTCTTCTTACATTATGCAGCAGGCTGCCTTGCAGGCGTCCTATAAAGCGTTTAGCGATATGCAGGGTATGTCGCTGTTCCAGTTGAACAAATAACATCTTTACCTCTTAGAACATGTCTTGAAACTGGGCATGTTTTGACTGCCCAATCCGTCTGGATTGGGCATTTTTTTAGGCGATGTCTGCCTGCACGGCGCTGACGCGAGCGCTCTCAATCAGGCGAATGACCAGCGCAATGACGCCGCATACCGTCGCAAGCGCGACCACCCCAGCCCATCCTGCCAGCGTATAGATATTACTGCCCAGCGCAGAGCCCAGTGCCATGCCGATGAAGATTACCGTAAAGAGCAGGGCGTTCAGGCGTCCACGGGCCTGCGGCTCAAGGCTATACACCAGATTCTGATGCGCCACCAGGCTTGACTGCAGACCCAGATCGAACCCGACGGCGGAGAGGGCAATCAGGATGAGCTGTCCATGAAGGCCCAGCGCGGGCATCAGGAACATCAGGGCAAATGAAACGGTCACGAGAAGCGCACCGAGCTGCGTGACTTTTCCGGCGCCCAGCTTATCGGCCAGCCCTCCCGCCAGCGGGGCGGCTAACGCACCTGCAGCACCTGCAATACCAAATCCCCCCGCGACCGCACTTCCTAAGTGATAACGTTCCAGCAGCATCACCGCCAGCGTGGACCAGAAGGCGCTAAAGGCAATCGACAGAAAACCCTGAGCCAGCGCCGCGCGGCGCAGAGCCGGATAACGACGCCACAGGTGTTCCATAGAACGCAGCAGCGCCGGATAGCTCAGGGTGGAGTGGATGGCAAACCGCGGGAGTACGGCCCACATCACAACGCCGATAAACGCAATGCTTGCGGCAGCCAGCTGGTACATGACGCGCCAGCCAAAAGCCTCACCTACCACGCCGCTGACGGTTCGGGAGAGCAGAATACCCAGCAACAGACCGGTCATCACCGTGCCGACGGTTTTCCCCTGTTTGCCTTCCGGCGCAAGGATTGCAGCGGCAGGGACGATATCCTGCGCCATGGTGGCGGCCATGCCAATAAGCAGACTTGCCAGCAGCAGGGAGTGGATTTGTCCGGTCAGGCTACAGCCAAGCAGAAATAGCGCCAGGGCTGCACTTTTTATCAGGATCAGTGTTCTGCGGTCGTGGCGGTCGCCGAGCGGCAGCAGGAACAGGATCCCCAGAGCATATCCTGCCTGGGTAAGCGTCGGGACCATGCCCATTCCTTCGATACTCAGATGCAGGTCAGCGCCCATCAGCGGCAGCAGAGGCTGAGCATAATAGATGGATGCCACACTGAAGCCCGCACCGAGCGCCAGCATTAAGATGACCCAGCGGCTTACGGCATGGGCGGCGGATGTTGTGTTCATAAGATGTTCCTCATTCATCGTGTGTGGCTATTTTTTATCAGCACGCCTTGCAGCGGTAGCGGGCCCGGTGGTAAAACGCTTATACGTTTAGCGTATAGGCAAAAAGATGATTAAAAGAGTTGAGCGTATAGACAGGGTGGAGCTAATGCGCACGTTTGTTCGTATTGTTGAGGCCGGGTCCCTCTCTGCGGCGGCACGGCAGCTGGCAACCACCCAGGCCACGGTGAGCCGACGGTTGCAGTCGCTTGAGACGATGCTCGGTGTGCGCCTGATATTGCGCACTACTCACACGACGCGTCTGACGGATGACGGCGAGCGCTGCTATCAGCACGCCCGTCGGGTGATTGACAGCTGGCTGGCACTGGAAGATGAGGTAGGGCAGACAGAAGACGAACCGGTGGGCGTCCTGCGGGTACGCGCCCCGCACGCGTTTGGTCAGGATCAGCTCCTGAAACCGTTAACCGAATTTCTGCAGCGTTATCCGCAGCTTTCTATTGAGTGGATGCTCAACGACCGGTCGGCTGACTTTCTCGGCGACAACCTTGACTGTGCGATTCGGGTGGGCGTCGAGGTTGACCCGGCGACCGTGTCCGTGCTGCTGGCTGAGGTGCCGCGCTCGGTGGTGGCTTCTCCGGCATTGCTGGCCCGTTTTCCGGCGGTTAACACCCCGGAAGATTTGCAGCAGCTTCCCTGGATAGCTATCAGCTCTTTCTACCAGCGCCATGTGGAGCTTTTTCACCATGCCTCGCCAGCCACCGCGCGCGTGGCGATTACTCCCCGCCTCAGTACCGACAGTCTGTATGTCGCACGCAATACGGCTCTCACCGGGCTTGGCGTGGCGGTGGTATCAAGCTGGACGGTTCAGGAGGATATTCGGGAAGGGCGGCTGGTGCATTTACTGCCCGAGTGGCAGCCGGCGGCGTTACCGGTGCATCTGGTTTACCCCTGGTCCCGTTACTATCCGGCGCGCTTGCGGCGTTTTCTGGAGTTGATGCGGCAGATCATGCCGGAGGTCACTGGAATGAGAAAGCCGCTACAGCAGCCATAAAAAAGCCGACCCGAAGGTCGGCTTTCACACTTAGGTTGCGTTATTCAACCGACTGCGGACGGGTTGCTGGTGCAGTAGCCTTGTGCGTAGCACTGTGACCACCGGCAGCACCTTTACCTTCGAAGTTGAACTCCGGGCGAACCCAGTCGCTGTGACGCGGTGCTTCAGGCACATACTCAGGCGCAGGGGCGCGAGTCATCGGTGCTGTGGCAACGTGCGCAGGCGCTACGGCAACCTTCACCGGCTCGGGTTTCACTTCCGGCGCTTTCGCTTCTTCAACAACAGGTTCAACCTGAATCTCAACGTCCTGCACAACCTCTTCGGTCGTGGTTTCAACGATGGTTTCAGCGGTTTCTTCCACTGCGGCTACAGGTTCAGCCTCTTCAGCGACTTCTTCAGCTACCACGGCATCTTCTTCGGCAATAAGCTGCGGCGCGGCATCAACCGGCGCAGCAATCACTTCTGGATGGGTGGTTTCGACGTCCACAGCGTGAGGTGCTTCAGTTTCAACAACCTGTGGTTCAACCACTGTTGCCGCTTCCGTTACAACCTCTTCTACCGCTGCTGCTGGTGCTGGTGCAATCACCTCTTCGGTCACTGCCTGTTCTTCAACAGCCTGTTCCGGGCGAGCAACAGGGTAGCGGATCCAGACTTTACCGGATGCCATTTCAGGTGACGCGCACGCCACGGTCATTGGCATTGGGGACTGCGTTGGGTAACGCTCGTCACGGTAGCGACGACGACGCTGACCGCTCACGCGCAGATGACGCGGAGAACGGCGCGAGCGACGTGGCATACCCGCGTTGTCACGGTTTTCACCGTTTTCATCCTGCTCTACCTGATTTTCCACGACGGCCGGGAGGTCAACTTTCGCAACCTGCGTGCCCGTTGTGGTTTCTGTCACTTCGGCTGCGACAGCTGCGGTTTCTTCTGCCTGAACAGCACCGACGCGCACTTTCTGAGACAGCTGGCGCTGCTTACGACGTGGCATAACCTGAGTACGTTCTTCCTGCTCGGTCTCCTGCTGCTCAGCAGGCTCTTCGCGATTCAGGTTTTTAACGTCCTGCTGCGCCTGGCGTTTTTCGTCGTTACGGCGACGGTTACGCTCACGGCGAGGCTGCTGCTCGTCGCGCTGTTTGCTCTTCTCGGACTCATCGCCCGCCTGCTGGCGAATTTCACGATCTTCAACGTTCTGCTGTTGTTTCTCGCGACGGTTGCGACGGTTGTCTTCGCGTTGCTCACGGCCTTCATTGTTGTCCGAACGGTTGTCACGACGCTCGTTACGGTCGCTGCGGTCATTACGATCGCGGCGGTTGTTCTGACGCTTACGACGGTCCTGCTGACGCTCAGGTTTAGCCGCTTTAGGTTCTTCTTTCGGCTGCTCAGGCTGAACTTCTTCACCTGCGAACATTTTCTTCAGCGCGCCAAAGAAACGGCTCAGCAGACCCGGTTGTACTGGCTCGGCTTTTGCCGCCACTGCCGGTTTTTGTGCCGCAGGTTTAGCCGCTGGTTTTTCCAGGGCACTTTCTGGCGGAGCTTCCGGCATGATGAAGGTCGCTAACGCAGGCTGTTCTGGCAGTTTACGCTCGGCTGGCTCTTCATCAGATGGCAGCGCCATCTCTTCTTCATGCAGCTTCGGCAGCAGGTAGCTGAGCGTGCTGGTCTCTTCGCCTTTACGGACACGCAGCACGTGATAGTGCGGCGTTTCCATCTGGTCGTTTGGCACGATGATGCAGCGAACGCCGCCCTGGCGCGCTTCAATGGCACTCACCGCGGCACGTTTTTCGTTCAGCAGGTAGGAGGCAATTGGCACCGGAACAATGGCGTGAACCTCTTTGGTGTTCTCTTTCAGCGCTTCTTCTTCAATCAGACGCAGAATAGAGAGAGACAGAGATTCGTTATCACGAACGGTCCCGGTACCGGAGCAGCGTGGGCAAACGTGATGGCTGGATTCGCCCAGAGACGGGCTCAGGCGCTGGCGGGACATCTCCAGCAGGCCAAAGCGTGAAATATGGCTAATCTGGATACGCGCACGATCCTGGCGCACCGCTTCGCGCAGACGGTTTTCAACCGCACGCTGGTGACGAACAGGGGTCATGTCGATAAAGTCGATAACAATCAGACCACCCAGGTCGCGCAGGCGGAGCTGGCGGGCGATTTCATCAGCGGCTTCAAGGTTGGTGTTGAAGGCGGTCTCTTCGATATCGCCGCCGCGCGTCGCACGTGCGGAGTTGATGTCGATAGCGGTCAGCGCTTCTGTGGTATCGATAACGATAGAACCGCCGGATGGCAGACGGACTTCACGCTGGAAGGCGGACTCAATCTGGGATTCAATCTGATAGTGGCTGAACAGCGGGATTTCGCCGGTGTACAGTTTGATTTTGCTGGTGAAGTCCGGACGACCCAGTGCGGCGATGTGCTGGCGAGCCAGCTCAAGCACTTTCGGGTTGTCGATGAGAATTTCACCGATATCCTGACGCAGATAGTCGCGGAAGGCACGTACAATAACGTTACTTTCCTGGTGGATCAGGAACGGAGCAGGGCGGCTTTCTGCTGCTTTCTGGATAGCTTCCCAGTGCTTCAGACGGAAGCTTAAGTCCCACTGCAGCGCTTCGGCAGATTTGCCCACACCGGCGGTACGCACGATAAGACCCATGCCATCCGGCAGTTCAAGACTGGCCAGCGCTTCTTTCAGTTCGGTACGGTCATCGCCTTCGATACGGCGAGAGATACCACCCGCACGCGGGTTGTTTGGCATCAGTACCAGATAACTTCCTGCCAGGCTGATAAAGGTTGTCAGTGCGGCACCTTTGTTGCCGCGCTCTTCTTTATCAATCTGAACAATCACTTCCTGACCTTCACGCAGAACATCTTTGATATTCGGACGGCCATGAGCGTTGTAGTTAGCAGGGAAATATTCGCGGGCGATTTCTTTCAGAGGGAGGAAACCATGACGCTCAGCACCGTAATCGACAAATGCAGCCTCAAGGCTTGGTTCAATGCGGGTGATTTTACCTTTGTAAATGTTCGCTTTTTTCTGTTCGTGTCCAGGACTTTCGATATCCAGATCGTACAGGCGCTGCCCATCCACAAGGGCGACACGCAACTCTTCTTGCTGAGTTGCGTTGATTAACATTCTTTTCATCGTAACTTACTCGTTATTCTTACATTGACGACAAAGCTGCGGGCAAGGTGACGCTTTCCGGGGTATGAACCGATGGCCTCGTGTCTATTCACGTCGCCAACCTCACGGTTGTCGCTCGCTTAAGAGGCGCAGAGTGTCGGTTGCCTGTGTTTCATACGGAAACACAGCGCAATTATCAGGGGAATTGCCTGGGTAGAACTCTCCAGAGAACAATCCTTATACCGGGAAGTACTGCAACCCGCAGCCCGCTAACTGCCTGAAAGATCAATACGTCTTACGCCATTGCTGCGTGGATGATCGGTCAGACAAAATTGGTCATTCCGTCGACATCCTTACAAAACCCGGATTTAACGCGGAAAACGGCTTCATTATTCCACTGCTCGCCGGGTTATAGCAAGATGACTTTTACCAATTATCACCCGGTTACTCACAGTTTCTTCACTTCAGGATGGTGATTGGTTTAATAACCACCAAATCGATTGCGCGAAACCGGGGCAGGCCGGATAAAAGTAAATATAAGCATAGAAAAATGAGTGGCGCTAATGCCTGACGATATTTAGAATCGCCAACCATGAAAACAGAGACTCCAGCCGTAAAAATGGTTGCTATCGCCGATGATGAAGCGGGGCAACGTATCGATAACTTTTTGCGCACCCAGCTGAAAGGGGTACCAAAAAGCATGATTTACCGCATCCTGCGTAAGGGCGAGGTGCGGGTTAACAAAAAACGCGTGAAGCCTGAGTATAAGCTCGAAGCCGGTGACGAAGTGCGTATCCCGCCGGTGCGTGTTGCCGAACGTGAAGAAGAGGTCGTGTCGCCTAAGCTGCAGAAGGTGGCCGCCCTGAGTGATGTGATCCTGTATGAAGATGACCACATCCTGGTGCTGAATAAACCGTCGGGTACGGCGGTACACGGCGGCAGCGGTCTCAGCTTCGGCGTGATTGAAGGGCTGCGCGCGCTGCGCCCGGAAGCCCGTTTCCTCGAACTGGTTCACCGTCTCGATCGTGACACTTCTGGCGTGCTGCTGGTCGCCAAAAAACGTTCAGCCCTGCGCTCGTTGCACGAGCAGCTGCGCGAAAAAGGGATGCAGAAAGATTATCTGGCGCTGGTGCGCGGTCAGTGGCAGTCCCACGTGAAAGTGGTGCAGGCCCCGCTGTTGAAAAATATTTTGCAAAGCGGTGAGCGAATTGTTCGCGTCAGCCAGGAAGGTAAACCGTCTGAGACGCGCTTCAAAGTAGAAGAGCGCTATGAGTTTGCCACCCTGGTGCGCTGTAGCCCGGTGACGGGCCGAACCCACCAGATTCGCGTGCATACCCAGTTTGCGGGCCATCCGATTGCGTTTGACGATCGCTATGGCGACAGGGAATTTGATAAGCAACTGGCGGGGACGGGGCTGTCGCGTCTGTTCCTGCATGCGGCAGCGCTGAAGTTTACCCATCCGAATACCGGCGAGACTATACGTATTGAAGCGCCGCTGGATGAGCAGTTGAAACGCTGCCTGAAAGTTCTGCGCGGCTAAGGTAAAAGTTAAACGGCAACGGAGTTGCCGTTTTTAATGTTTGCACCCTCTTCCGGTGGGAGAGGGCCGGGTGAGGGCATCAGGCCGCAAAAAGTCACGCCGTCAGCGGATTACACGCTTCGCGTCTTAACATCTGGCACAGCGCAATCAGCGGTAAGCCCACCAGCGTGTTCGGATCACGCCCCTCCAGCTTTTCGAAGAGCGCAATCCCAAGACCTTCACTTTTAAAACTGCCGGCGCAGTTCAGCGGCCGTTCACGACGCACATAATCTGTGATTTCTTGCTCGCTCAGGTGTCGGAAGTGAACATCAAACGGTTCGCATTCGGTCTGCAGGTGGCCCACGGCGGAGTTGTAGAGCGCGAGGCCGGTATAAAAGGTAACAATATTGCCGCGCGCCTGCATAAGCTGTTTACAGGCATTCTCTTCGGTGTGTGGCTTACCGGTGATGACACCATCCAGCACGCAAACCTGATCGGAGCCTATAATCAAATGCGAAGGGTATTGTGCGGCAAGCGATTGTGCTTTCTCTTTCGCCAGACGCGTCACTAGATGACGCGGCGACTCGCCAGGTTGTGGCGTCTCGTCAACGTCCGGCGCGGCACACACAAACGGGATCCCGAGCTTTTCCAGCAACATTCGGCGGTAGGGAGAAGTGGAAGCGAGAACGAGATTTGGCATATTTTTATCACCAGATATAGCGTATCGATGCCAGCCATTTTAAACTACAGGCCGCAATGTGTGCGAATAATTGGCAAAAGGCAGCCCTGGTTGCCTTTTTCTTTGACTATATGACGTTACAAAGTTAATATGCGCGCCCTATGCAAAAGGTAAAATTACCCCTGACTCTTGATCCGGTTCGTACGGCTCAAAAACGCCTCGATTACGAAGGTATCTATACTTCCGATCAGGCTGAGCGTATTGCCGAATCCGTAGTCAGTGTGGACAGTGATGTGGAATGCTCCATGTCGTTCGCTATCGATAACCAGCGCCTTGCCGTTTTAACCGGTGATGCAAAGGTGACGGTAACGCTCGAATGTCAGCGTTGCGGGAAACCGTTCACACAGCACGTTCACACAACGTATTGTTTCAGTCCGGTTCGTTCTGACGAACAGGCTGAGGCACTCCCGGAAGCGTACGAGCCGATTGAGGTTAACGAATTCGGTGAAATCGATCTTCTGGCTCTGGTTGAAGATGAAATCATCCTCACCTTGCCAGTGGTTCCGGTGCATGATTCTGAACACTGTGAAGTGTCCGAGGCGGACATGGTCTTTGGGGAACTGCCTGATGAAGCGCAAAAACCAAACCCATTTGCCGTATTAGCCAGCTTAAAGCGTAAGTAATTGAGGAGTAAGGTCCATGGCCGTACAACAGAATAAACCAACCCGTTCCAAACGTGGCATGCGTCGTTCCCATGACGCGCTGACTGCAGTTACCAGCCTGTCTGTAGACAAGACTTCTGGTGAGAAACACCTGCGTCACCACATCACTGCTGACGGTTTCTACCGCGGCCGCAAGGTTATCACTAAGTAATCACGCGTTTGCGTGATTAGGCTTAGTGAGGAACTCCCCGTGCAAACGGGG
Source organism: Enterobacter sp. T1-1 (assembly GCF_000710795.1). Classification (NCBI taxonomy): domain Bacteria; kingdom Pseudomonadati; phylum Pseudomonadota; class Gammaproteobacteria; order Enterobacterales; family Enterobacteriaceae; genus Enterobacter; species Enterobacter sp. T1-1. The sequence goes on from NZ_JALW01000005.1 coordinate 69,660, forward strand.
AATTTACCGAACCAGGCTGCGACGATACCTTGACACGTCTAACCCTGGCGTTAGATGTCATGGGAGGAGATTTTGGGCCTTCCGTGACAGTGCCTGCAGCATTGCAGGCACTGAATTCTAATTCGCAACTCACACTTCTTTTAGTCGGCAATCCCGACACAATCACGCCATTACTTGCAAAAGCTGACTTCGAACAACGTTCACGTCTGCAGATTATTCCTGCGCAGTCAGTTATTGCCAGTGATGCCCGGCCATCGCAGGCGATTCGCAATAGCCGTGGCAGCTCTATGCGAATGGCGCTGGAGCTGGTAAAAGAAGGACGTGCGCAGGCCTGCGTCAGCGCGGGAAATACCGGCGCGCTGATGGGGCTGTCGAAATTACTGCTCAAGCCTATTGAGGGCATTGAGCGTCCGGCGCTGGTAACGGTACTCCCGCATCAGCAAAAGGGCAAAACGGTGGTGCTAGATCTGGGCGCTAACGTCGATTGTGATAGTACAATGCTGGCTCAGTTTGCCGTGATGGGGTCGGTGCTGGCAGAAGAAGTGGTCGGGATCACCAATCCCCGTGTTGCGTTACTGAACATAGGTGAAGAAGAGACCAAAGGCCTGGACAGCATTCGTGAGGCTGCCGAATTGCTTAAACAGGTTCCCTCCATCAACTATATTGGTTATCTCGAAGCCAATGAGTTGCTGACGGGGAAAACGGATGTTCTGGTGTGTGATGGCTTCACTGGAAACGTGACGTTGAAGACCATGGAAGGGGTTGTGCGAATGTTCCTTTCTCTCCTCAAATCGCAGGGAGAAAGTAAAAAAAGCGCCTGGTGGCTGATTTTATTAAAGCGTTGGTTACAAAAAAGCCTGACGCGGCGATTCAGTCACCTCAACCCCGACCAGTATAATGGCGCCTGTCTGTTAGGATTGCGCGGCATTGTGATCAAGAGTCACGGTGCCGCCAATCAGCGAGCATTTACTGTCGCCATTGAACAGGCAGTGCAGGCGGTGCAGCGACAAGTCCCTCAGCGGATTGCCGCTCGCCTGGAATCTGTATTAGCTAAAAGTGACTGAGCGTACATGTATACGAAGATTATTGGTACCGGCAGCTATCTGCCAACACAAGTGCGAACCAACGCCGATCTGGAAAAAATGGTAGATACGTCTGACGAGTGGATTGTCACGCGCACAGGTATCCGTGAACGTCGTATCGCCGCGCCAGACGAAACCGTGTCCACCATGGGTTACGAAGCCGCACAGCGTGCTATCGAGATGGCGGGCATTGATAAAGATCAGATTGGTTTGATCGTGGTTGCCACAACATCGGCCACGCATGCTTTCCCAAGCGCAGCGTGCCAGGTGCAGAATATGCTCGGTATTAAAGGCTGCCCTGCGTTTGACGTTGCCGCAGCCTGCGCAGGTTTCACCTATGCATTGAGCGTTGCCGATCAGTATGTAAAATCCGGCGCGGTGAAGTATGCGCTGGTGATCGGTGCTGACGTGCTGGCGCGTACCTGCGATCCAACCGATCGCGGAACGATCATTATTTTTGGCGATGGTGCGGGTGCCGTACTGCTGGGTCAGTCTGAAGAGCCGGGCATCATCTCCACGCATCTGCATGCTGACGGTAGCTATGGCGAACTGTTAACGCTGCCTAATGCCGACCGTGTGAATCCGGACAGCTCTATCTACCTGACCATGGCAGGTAACGAAGTGTTTAAGGTCGCGGTGACGGAACTGGCCCACATTGTTGATGAAACGCTGGAGGCGAATGGCCTTGAGCGCACCGCACTCGACTGGCTGGTGCCGCATCAGGCGAACCTGCGTATTATCAGTGCAACCGCGAAAAAGCTGGGCATGTCGATGGATAACGTTGTGGTGACGCTCGATCGCCACGGCAATACCTCTGCGGCGTCAGTACCGTGCGCCTTTGATGAAGCGGTACGTGACGGACGAATCAAACGGGGCCAGTTGGTCTTGCTTGAAGCCTTCGGTGGCGGGTTCACCTGGGGTTCCGCGCTGGTTCGTTTCTAGGATAAGGATTAAAAGATGACGCAATTTGCTTTTGTGTTTCCGGGTCAGGGCTCTCAAACCGTTGGGATGTTGTCTGAAATGGCAGCAAACTATCCGGTAATCGAAGAGACTTTCCGTGAAGCTTCCGATGCGCTGGGTTATGATTTATGGGCGCTGACCCAACAGGGTCCGGCCGAAGAGCTGAACAAAACCTGGCAGACTCAGCCAGCACTGCTGACCGCTTCCGTTGCGCTGTGGCGCGTCTGGCAGCAGAAGGGCGGCAAAGCGCCAGCCCTGCTCGCGGGCCATAGCCTGGGTGAATACTCTGCGCTGGTCTGTGCCGGTGTGATCGCTTTTGCTGACGCGGTACGCCTGGTAGAACTGCGTGGTAAATTCATGCAGGAAGCGGTGCCAGAAGGCACGGGCGGCATGTCTGCTATCATCGGTCTCGACGATGCTTCCATCGCAAAAGCGTGTGAAGAATCAGCAGAAGGTCAGGTGGTTTCACCGGTTAACTTCAACTCGCCAGGCCAGGTGGTTATCGCCGGTCATAAAGAAGCGGTTGAACGTGCAGGTGCAGCCTGTAAAGCCGCGGGCGCGAAACGTGCGCTGCCGCTGCCAGTGAGTGTTCCGTCCCACTGTGCGCTGATGAAACCTGCTGCTGACAAGCTGGCGGTTGAACTGGAAAAAATTACCTTTAACGCACCGACGATTTCCGTTGTGAACAACGTTGATGTGAAATGTGAAACCACGCCGGAGGCTATCCGTGATGCGCTGGTTCGCCAGCTCTACAGCCCGGTACAGTGGACCAAAACCGTTGAGTTTATGGCCTCTCAGGGCGTTGAGCACCTGTACGAAGTCGGCCCAGGGAAAGTCCTGACCGGTCTGACAAAACGTATTGTTGATACCCTGACTGCCTCGGCGATTAACGAGCCGGAAGCCATTGAAGCGGCACTCTCGCAATAAAAGAGGAATACCATGAGTTTTGAAGGAAAAATTGCCCTGGTCACTGGCGCAAGCCGCGGTATCGGGCGTGCAATTGCTGAAACACTGGCCGCGCGTGGCGCGAAAGTGATTGGTACAGCAACCAGCGAGAATGGCGCGAAGGCCATCAGCGACTATCTGGGTGCGAACGGTAAAGGTCTGGTACTGAATGTGACCGAACCTGCATCTATCGAATCTGTTCTGGAAAATATTCGCGCAGAGTTTGGCGAAGTGGATATTCTGGTCAATAATGCCGGGATCACTCGCGATAACCTGTTGATGCGAATGAAAGACGACGAGTGGAACGATATTATCGAAACCAACCTGTCATCTGTATTCCGTCTGTCAAAAGCGGTAATGCGCGCTATGATGAAAAAGCGTCATGGTCGTATTATCACTGTCGGTTCTGTGGTTGGTACCATGGGAAATGCTGGTCAGGCTAACTACGCTGCGGCGAAAGCAGGTCTGATTGGTTTCAGTAAGTCGCTGGCGCGTGAAGTCGCGTCCCGCGGGATTACTGTAAACGTTGTTGCTCCGGGCTTTATTGAAACGGACATGACGCGTGCGCTGACTGATGAGCAGCGTGCGGGTACGCTGGCAGCTGTTCCTGCGGGCCGCTTAGGCGACCCTAAAGAAATTGCCAGCGCGGTTGCATTTTTAGCCTCTGACGAAGCGGGTTACATCACTGGTGAAACCCTCCACGTCAACGGCGGGATGTATATGGTTTAATCACGATCGAAAATATTTGCGTTATTGGGGGGATTGGCCTCAAAATAACGTAAAATCGTGGTAAGACCTGCCGGGATTTAGTTGCAAATTTTTCAACATTTTATACACTACGAAAACCATCGCGAAAGCGAGTTTTGATAGGAAATTTAAGAGTATGAGCACTATCGAAGAACGCGTTAAGAAAATTATCGGCGAACAGCTGGGCGTTAAGCAGGAAGAAGTTGTGAACTCCGCTTCCTTCGTTGAAGACCTGGGCGCAGATTCTCTTGACACCGTTGAGCTGGTAATGGCTCTGGAAGAAGAGTTTGATACTGAGATTCCGGACGAAGAAGCTGAGAAGATCACCACCGTTCAGGCTGCCATTGATTACATCAACGGCCACCAGGCGTAAGTGAACATCTCCAGGCGGTCATTCGACCGCCTGAGTTTTATCTTTTTTAGTCCCACGAATCTCTTTTTTTATCCCTCCCTGGAGGACAAACGTGTCTAAGCGTCGTGTAGTTGTGACCGGACTTGGCATGTTGTCTCCTGTCGGCAATACCGTAGAGTCCACCTGGAAAGCTCTCCTTGCCGGTCAGAGCGGCATCAGCCTAATCGACCATTTCGATACTAGCGCCTATGCAACGAAATTTGCTGGCTTAGTAAAGGATTTTAACTGTGAAGAGATCATCTCGCGCAAAGAACAGCGCAAGATGGATGCCTTCATTCAATATGGAATTGTCGCTGGCGTTCAGGCCATGCAGGATTCTGGCCTTGAAATTACGGAAGAGAACGCAACCCGTATCGGTGCCGCTATTGGCTCCGGGATTGGCGGTCTTGGTCTGATCGAGGAAAACCATTCATCTCTCATGAATGGCGGACCGCGTAAAATCAGCCCGTTCTTCGTTCCGTCCACGATTGTTAATATGGTGGCGGGTCACCTGACCATCATGTTCGGTCTGCGTGGGCCAAGCATTTCTATCGCGACCGCATGTACCTCTGGCGTGCATAACATCGGCCAGGCCGCGCGTATGATTGCGTACGGCGATGCAGATGCTATGGTGGCGGGCGGTGCTGAAAAAGCCAGTACCCCGCTTGGCGTGGGTGGCTTTGGTGCTGCGCGCGCGCTGTCTACCCGCAACGATAATCCTCAGGCGGCAAGCCGTCCTTGGGACAAAGACCGTGACGGTTTCGTGCTGGGCGATGGTGCAGGTATGCTCGTTCTGGAAGAGTACGAACATGCGAAAAAACGTGGCGCGAAAATTTATGCTGAAGTCGTTGGCTTTGGTATGAGCAGCGATGCCTATCACATGACGTCACCGCCAGAAAATGGTGCGGGCGCCGCGCTGGCCATGGAAAACGCGATTCGCGATGCGGGTATTACCCCAGCGCAAATCGGCTACGTTAACGCACACGGTACCTCTACCCCTGCGGGCGATAAAGCAGAAGCTCAGGCTGTTAAGTCTATCTTCGGTGAATCTGCCAGCCGCGTACTGGTCAGCTCCACAAAATCCATGACCGGTCACCTGTTGGGTGCGGCGGGGGCAGTAGAGTCTATTTACTCTATTCTTGCGCTGCGCGACCAGGCTGTTCCGCCAACCATCAACCTGGATAACCCGGATGAAGGTTGCGATCTGGACTTCGTTCCTCACGAAGCGCGCCAGGTGAGTGGAATGGAGTACACCCTGTGTAACTCCTTCGGCTTTGGCGGTACTAACGGTTCTCTGATCTTCAAAAAGATCTGAGTCTACGTACCCTATGGCTGTGAAAAAAGGTCCGCTTGTCGGGCCTTTTTTATTCAGGCTAATCTTCTTGTCGGCTGCACGACATCCTGCCAGACTAAACGCCCACGCATAAGGAGCCACCATGTTTTTAATCAATGGCCTTGAGCAAGAATCTCTGCCTGCAAGCGACAGGGCGACTCAGTTTGGTGATGGCTGCTTTACCACGGCGCGCATTGCGGATGGCGACGTGTGTCTGCTGGATGCGCATATACGTCGTCTGCAAACGGCCTGCAAAACGTTACTGATCCCCTTTACGCAATGGGACACGTTGCGCCAGGAAATGCGCCAGCTTGCGTCCGGAAAGCCCAGTGGGGTACTCAAGGTCATTATCAGCCGCGGCAGCGGTGGACGGGGTTATAGCGGTGTCAGTTGCCAACATCCCACCCGGATCCTGTCGGTTTCTGCGTATCCTGCCCAGTATCCGCGCTGGCGTGAAGAGGGCGTTACCCTGACGCTCAGCCCGGTACGTCTGGGAAGAAACCCCATGCTTGCCGGGATAAAACATCTCAATCGTCTTGAGCAGGTGCTAATCCGTACTCATCTTGAGCAGACGGCAGCCGATGAAGCGCTGGTTCTTGACAGCGAAGGGTTCATTACGGAATGCTGTGCGGCTAATTTATTCTGGCGGCAGGGCAACACTGTTTTCACGCCTTCGCTGGAACAGGCGGGAGTCAACGGTATTATGCGTCAGTTTTGTTTGCAGCAGCTGGCACGCTCTGACTTTCACGTTGTCGAAGTTAACGCACGCGAAGAGGCGTTGCAGGCAGCAGATGAAATCGTTATTTGCAACGCGCTGATGCCGGTTATACCTGTCCGCGCTTATGGTCAAATTTGCTTGCCATCGCGCGAGCTGTTCTCTTTTTTAGCCCCGATATGTGAGCAAACCAGATAGTCATGAAGAAAATGTTGCGCTTTGTCCTCCTTCTAATCGTTGCGCTGGGTATCGCTGGCGGCGCGGGAATGTGGAAAGTTCGCCAGCTGGCGGACAGTAAGATCCTGATTAAGGACGAAACGATCTTTACCCTGAAAGCGGGAACCGGGCGACTGGCGCTCGGTGAACAGCTTTATGGCGATAAAATCATTAATCGTCCACGCGTGTTCCAGTGGTTATTGCGTGTGGAACCTGAGCTGTCTCATTTTAAAGCTGGCACCTATCGTTTCACGCCCGGGATGACCGTCAGAGAGATGCTACAGCTGCTGGAAAGCGGCAAAGAAGCACAGTTCCCGCTGCGGTTTGTTGAAGGGATGCGCCTTAGCGATTACCTCAAACAGCTGCGTGATGCGCCGTATATTAAACACACGCTAAAAGATGACAGTTACCAGACGGTTGCCGCGGTACTTGAATTTGAACATCCCGAGTGGGTTGAAGGCTGGTTCTGGCCGGACACCTGGATGTATACAGCCGGAACAACCGATGTGGCGATCCTGAAGCGTGCGCACAAAAAAATGGTCGCGGCGGTGGAGTCTGCGTGGGAAGGGCGCGCCGATGGCCTGCCGTATAAAGATCAAAACCAGTTTGTCACCATGGCCTCAATTATTGAGAAAGAGACCGCGGTGGCTTCAGAGCGCGACCAGGTGGCGTCGGTCTTTATCAACCGACTGCGCATTGGCATGCGCCTGCAAACTGACCCTACCGTGATCTACGGAATGGGTGAGAGCTACAGCGGCAAGATTTCACGAAAAGATCTGGAGACGCCGACGGCGTATAATACCTACGTTATTAGCGGCCTGCCGCCAGGCCCGATTGCCACGCCGAGCGAAGCCTCGCTTAAGGCGGCCGCGCATCCGGCAAAAACACCGTATCTCTACTTTGTGGCTGATGGAAAAGGGGGGCATACCTTTAACACCAACCTTGCCAGCCATAATCGCTCCGTTCAGGATTATCTGAAGGCACTTAAGGAAAAAAATGCGCAGTAAATACATTGTCATTGAGGGACTCGAAGGAGCCGGTAAAACCACAGCCCGCAACGTGGTAATCGAAACGCTGAAAACGCTCGGCGTTGCGGACATGGTGTTTACCCGTGAACCCGGCGGTACGCAGCTGGCTGAAAAGCTGCGCAGCCTGGTGCTGGATATCAAATCCGTGGGCGATGAAGTTATCACTGACAAAGCCGAAGTGCTGATGTTCTATGCCGCTCGCGTGCAGTTGGTAGAGACGGTCATCAAACCGGCTCTGGCCGCTGGCAAGTGGGTCATTGGCGACCGTCACGATCTGTCGACTCAGGCGTATCAGGGTGGGGGACGCGGAATTGACCAGACAATGCTGGCAACGTTGCGTGATGCAGTATTAGGGGATTTCCGCCCCGATCTGACGCTGTATCTGGATGTAACGCCGGAAGTGGGCCTGAAGCGCGCGCGCGCGCGCGGCGAGCTGGATCGCATTGAGCAAGAGTCGCTCGACTTCTTTAATCGCACCCGCGCGCGTTATCTTGAACTCGCCAGTCAGGACAGTTCCATTCGCACCATTGATGCGACGCAGTCCCTGGAAGAGGTGACCCGTTCCATTGAGGAAACTGTCAAACACTGGCTACAGGAGCAACAGGCATGAAATGGTACCCATGGTTGCGCCCGCACTTTGAACAGCTGATCGCCAGCTATCAGGCCGGACGGGGGCATCATGCGTTACTGATTCAGGCATTGCCGGGCATGGGTGAAGATGCATTGATCTACGCCATCACCCGTTTTCTGATGTGCCAGCAGCCAGAAGGTCACAAAAGCTGCGGTAAATGCCGCGGCTGCCAGCTGATGCAGGCGGGCACACATCCTGACTATTACACGCTGGAGCCTGAGAAGGGCAAAAGTGCGCTCGGTATCGATGCCGTGCGTGAAGTCAGTGAAAAATTATACGAGCACGCACGACTGGGTGGCGCAAAAGTCGTCTGGCTGAAAGACGCGGCGTTGCTTACCGAGGCGGCGGCAAACGCGCTGCTTAAAACGCTGGAGGAGCCACCGGAAAAAACGTGGTTCTTCCTGTCATGCCGCGATCCGGGTCGATTACTGGCGACGTTACGCAGTCGGTGTCGGCTTCATCACCTTGCGACTCCCCAGGAATCGTGGGCGCTGAGCTGGCTGGAGCGTGAGGTGACAACGTCACAGGATAGCGCGTTGTCCGCATTGCGCCTCAGCAGCGGCGCACCTGCCGCGGCGCTGGCTCTGCTGCAGGCGGACGTCTGGTCGCAACGAGAAGCGCTTTGCCGCGCCGTTGCCTCTGCGCTGGAGAGCGGTGACTGGTTGAGCGTACTGCCTGCACTTAACAGCGATCAGGCTGCCGAGCGTCTGCACTGGCTGGCTGCCTTACTTCTGGATGCCCTCAAGATCCAGCAGGGGGCCACGCTGCTGACCAATCCCGATGTCTGGCCACTGGTAAACACGCTGGCGAATCGTCTGCCAGGCGCCACGTTGCGTGCGATCCTGCACGATACTTGCCAGAGCCGCGAACAACTTTTAACGGTAACCGGTCTTAATCGCGAGCTTGTACTGACCGACCAGTTATTGCGTATCGAACATTACCTGCAACCAGGCGTCACTCCGCCTGTTTCCCATCTCTGAGAGAGACATTATGTTTTTAGTCGACTCACACTGCCATCTCGATGGCCTGGATTATCAATCCCTGCATAAAGACGTGGACGACGTGCTGGCAAAAGCCGCCGCCCGCGATGTGAAATTTTGCCTTGCGGTGGCTACCACGCTGCCGGGCTATCGCACCATGCGTGAGCTGGTGGGCGTTCGCCCTAATGTGGTCTTTTCCTGTGGCGTGCATCCGCTCAATCAGGATGAAGCATACGACGTCGAGGAGCTACGTCGCCTGGCGGCCGAAGAGGGCGTGGTAGCGATGGGGGAAACCGGGCTGGATTATTACTACACGCCGGAGACCATGGCGCGTCAGCAGGAGTCCTTCCGCCATCACATTCGCATTGGCCGTGAGCTTAACAAACCGGTTATCGTTCATACCCGCGATGCCCGCGCCGATACCCTGGCGATCCTCAGGGAAGAAAACGTGACGGATTGCGGTGGCGTACTACACTGTTTCACAGAAGACAGAGAAACGGCGGGAAAACTGCTTGATTTAGGGTTTTATATCTCGTTTTCCGGGATCGTGACGTTCCGTAACGCTGAGCAGCTTCGCGATGCTGCGCGTTATGTTCCGCTCGATCGTATTCTGGTGGAAACAGACTCTCCTTATCTGGCTCCGGTACCGCATCGCGGTAAAGAAAACCAGCCAGCAATGACGAGAGACGTGGCTGAATACATGGCCGTTCTGAAGGGCGTCAGTATCGAAGAGCTGGCCCGCGTTACGACGGAAAACTTCTCTACACTGTTCCATATTGCCCCCGCCCGCCTGCAATCTGTTTGATACACCTGTTTTTTTTAGGCTCGTAATTAATAGTTAAAACGAGTAAAGTTCACCGCCTCATTTGGGGCGGTGATGGTGTTTTTAGACACATCCAGAAATGCTTTTTGTAAATAACTGAAAGTTTTTCGACCGTCTTAAGCTGAAACGTGATAGCCGTCAAACAAACTCAGAGGGAATTATTTTACTCTGTGTAATAAATAAAGGGCGCTTAGATGTCCTGTCCACGGCACGGTACTCCCCCCGGGCCAATGCGTGAAAGCGTAAAAAAAGCACAAATACTCAGGAGCACTCTCAATTATGTTTAAGAATGCATTTGCTAACCTGCAAAAGGTCGGTAAATCGCTGATGCTGCCAGTATCCGTACTGCCTATCGCAGGTATCCTGCTGGGTGTCGGTTCTGCAAACTTCAGCTGGCTGCCAGCCGTAGTGTCCCACGTAATGGCCGAAGCAGGCGGTTCTGTCTTTGCTAACATGCCGCTGATCTTCGCTATCGGTGTTGCTCTGGGCTTCACCAATAACGACGGCGTTTCTGCGCTGGCTTCTGTGGTTGCCTACGGCATCATGGTGAAAACCATGGCTGTGGTTGCACCGCTGGTTCTGCATTTACCTGCTGAAGAGATCGCAGCGAAACACCTGGCGGATACCGGTGTTCTGGGCGGTATCATCTCCGGTGCGATTGCAGCGTATATGTTTAACCGCTTCTATCGCATCAAGCTGCCTGAGTATCTGGGCTTCTTCGCGGGCAAGCGTTTCGTTCCGATCATCTCTGGTCTGGCAGCGATTTTCACGGGTGTGATCCTGTCCTTCATCTGGCCACCAATCGGTACGGCAATCCAGACCTTCTCTCAGTGGGCTGCTTATCAGAACCCGGTTGTGGCGTTTGGTATCTACGGCTTTATCGAGCGTTGCCTGGTGCCATTTGGTCTGCACCACATCTGGAACGTTCCATTCCAGATGCAGATTGGTGAATTCACCAACGCAGCAGGTCAGGTGTTCCACGGTGATATCCCACGTTATATGGCGGGTGACCCAACTGCAGGTAAACTGTCTGGTGGCTTCCTGTTCAAAATGTATGGTCTGCCAGCCGCGGCAATTGCAATCTGGCACTCTGCTAAACCAGAGAACCGTGCAAAAGTGGGCGGTATCATGATCTCCGCAGCGCTGACCTCGTTCCTGACCGGTATCACCGAGCCGATCGAGTTCTCCTTCATGTTCGTTGCGCCGATCCTGTACGTTATCCACGCGATTCTGGCGGGTCTGGCGTTCCCAATCTGTATCCTGCTGGGTATGCGTGACGGTACGTCCTTCTCACACGGCCTGATCGACTTCATCGTTCTGTCCGGTAACAGCAGCAAACTGTGGCTGTTCCCAATCGTGGGTGCGTGCTACGCCGTTGTTTACTACACCATCTTCCGCGTGCTGATCAAAGCACTGGACCTGAAAACACCAGGTCGTGAAGATGCATCAGAAGACAACAAAGCAGGCGCGACCAGTGAAATGGCTCCGGCACTGGTTGCAGCATTCGGCGGTAAAGAGAACATCACTAACCTGGACGCGTGTATCACTCGTCTGCGTGTGAGCGTTGCCGATGTTGCGAAAGTAGACCAGCCGGGTCTGAAAAAACTGGGCGCAGCAGGTGTGGTTGTTGCAGGTTCTGGTGTTCAGGCAATCTTCGGTACCAAATCCGATAACCTGAAAACCGAAATGGATGAATACATCCGCAACAGCTAAGCTGTGACCTGGGGAGACTAAGGCAGCCGAATGGCTGCCTTTTTTATGCCTGCAGTTTTGTTATGCCGGGTAGCGGCTGAACACTCAGAAGTCGTAGCTCGCGCTTACAGAGACGTTCAGCGGCGCGCCATATACCACATAAGAGCCGACGTAGTCGTAATACTCTTTGTCGAACAGGTTGTTGACGTTAGCCTGGACAGCAAAATCTTTAGTCACCTGATACCGGCTAAACAGGTTAACCAGCGCGTAGCTGCCTTGTTCTGCCCGTGATCGACCTGCCGGGCCGCCATCTACATCGTTCCATACTTTATTCTGCCAGTTCACCCCGCCGCCCACTGCCAGTGCAGGTAGCATGGGCAGTTGATAACGGGTAAAGAGCTTCATTGTGGTACGAGGCTGATCGGAACTTACCGCTTTGCCGCGCTTGTCTTCAGCAATGTAGCGGGTTGCGCCGAAGGTCAGCTGCCAGTTATCGGTCAGGGCGCCGTTTAGCTCGAACTCGATCCCTTTACTGACGACCCCATCCAGAGATTCATAAATTGACTCGCCGCTGGGCATGTAGGTGTAGGTATTATTCGCCACATTATCCTGCTCAATGCGGAAGAGGGCGAGCGAGGTGGTCAGGCGCGTACTAAACCAGTCTGCTTTCACCCCGGCTTCATAGCTTTTCCCCGTTGTCGGGTCCAGGTAGCGGCCGCTGGCGTCACGTTTGTCCTGAGGCTGGAAGATGGAGGTATAGCTGACGTAGGTTGACCAGTCTTCATTGATATCATAAACAAGGCCCGCATATGGCGTTACATCGTCCTTACTGCTTTCCAGGCGGGTGTCCGGGGAGCCCGCCGGGTTATAGCGAATGTTGTAATGGGTATAACGCGCGCCGAGGATCAGAGATAGCGGATCGGCAAGCGAGAAGCGGGCTGAGGTATAGGCCGAAGACTGGCGGATATCATCCTGACTGTAAAGCTTCCAGGGGGGCCACTGCGGATCGGCGATATTCCCGTTCCAGTTTTTGAAGTTACCCACGTCAACCATGCCGTACAGCGCGTCCGGCATGGTGTTGTCATAGTGGTTACGCTGGCGGCTGAAGCTACCGCCAAACATCATCTCATGCTGGCGACCGAAAAGATCGAAACCGCCACGCAGGAAGGCATCCACCGCATCCTGCTTACGTTCACCGCGGTTCCAGCCGCCATATCCGACCATACCCGCACCGGTCTCTTTATCCGGGTAGCCGGACATATACATCAGTTTGCTGTCGAAGTTGGTGTCGGCATGCATGCCGTTGATGTGGGCTTCCCAGCCGTTGTCGAAGCGTTGGGTGAGGTTGGCGAAAATACGGGTGTTGTCTTTATCTGAATAAGCCCAGTCTGGTGCAACGGTCTGGCTGCGATTGTAATGGGTTTTGCTGCCATCGCTGTACCAGGTTGGCAGGCCGCCCCAGGTTGGGTTATCGGTATCGCTTTCCTGATATTCATAGCCCACAGACAGGGTGGTGCTGTCAGTCACGTCCGCATCGACCACGCCATAGAGGAACTTTTTGCGGTAGTGGTAGTTATCAACAAAACTGTCGTTGTCCTGATAACCCGTAATAAGACGACCGCGCACGTTACCCGACTCTACCAGCGGAGCCTGCAGATCCAGCACGTAGCGTTGTTTGTCCCAGCTACCGTAACTGGCGGAGACATTGCCTTTAAATTCATTGCAGTCTGCATGCTTACGTACCATGTTGACGTAGGCGGCGGGATTTCCCGTGCCGGACATCAGGCCGGTTGCGCCGCGTACCACTTCAATACGATCGTAAATGGCGGTATCGGCGGCGGTGTCGCCAAAGTTCCATACTTCGCTGATGGAGGTTGGCAGATCATCATACGCATAGTTACTGACAAAGAAGCCGCGCGAGTAAAATACCGTCCGGTCGCTGTCCTGTACCTGCGCGGTGACGCCGGTGGTGTTAGTTAACACCTGGCCGAGGGATTGCAGATTCTGATCTGCCATACGCTGCTGGCTAATGACGCTGACGGACTGCGGAATATCGCGGGGAACCAGTAACAGTTTCGTCCCCGTGGTGGTGGTCTTAACGCTGTAGTCCGTATCCTGACTGCTGGACGGGTCCTGTGCGTTATCAAAACCGCCCTCGACAACCACGGTATCTTCGGTCGCTGAGGCGGCGAAACTGACGGCTGGCATCAATGCCATAGCAATACAGGCAGCCAGCAACGAAGGCGTGGCGGCTGGCTGCGGTTGCCCATCCCTGGTGTGATAAATGAAAGACATCATCAAACCCTTACTGAATGGTGAAAGGTGAGTGCGACAGTCCCGTGAGAACGGGCTGACGTCGTTTTCTATGTTAAAAATGCGCATGAAAATGCAAATGCGAAATATACGCATTGTGATTAGCACTGTAAACAGATGTGTCAAAAGGAAATGAAATTATGTTTCAGGTGGTGAAGCGTCGAGAGCGGTTACTCTTCAGTCAGCTGAAACGCTTTCAGGAAAGAAATCCGGGGAGAAGGTTGAAAGGACAGGAGAAAGTCGCTCATACTCTTCCATTGTGCCACACACTCATGCAGAGATTGTGTTAATAGCGGACGCACCACGCCAGATTAAACTACAAAGGAACAGGTCATGGCTGAAGAAACCATTTTCAGTAAAATTATCCGCCGCGAAATCCCTTCGGATATCGTTTATCAGGATGAGCTGGTGACGGCTTTCAGAGATATTTCTCCTCAGGCTCCGACTCATATCCTTATCATTCCAAATATTCTGATTCCCACCGTCAATGACGTAAAAGCCGAGCATGAAGTGGCGTTAGGCCGTATGCTGACGGTAGCCGCGAAAATCGCCGAGCAGGAGGGGATTGCTGAAGACGGTTACCGTTTGATCATGAACTGTAATCGCCATGGTGGTCAGGAAGTTTATCATATTCATATGCATCTTCTGGGTGGGCGTCCTCTGGGACCGATGCTGTCACATAAAGGTCTTTGACATGTTAAAAGGGCGTATTGCAGCGCTGGCAATGACATTGATAATGGTGGGATGCAGCACGCGCCCGGCCATTCCCGTCAGCGATGAACAGACGCTGGTGATGGAGTCCTCGGTACTTGCCGCGGGCATCACCGCAGAACAACCTACGTTGACCATCAGTGAAATTAAATCTTCTGCGTCCTCTACGCTCTTTAACGAAAGACACGAACCGGTGACGGTGCACTACCGTTTCTTCTGGTATGACGTACGGGGTCTTGAAATGCACCCGCTGGAAGCGCCGCGCAGCGTGACCATTCCGGCAGGATCGTCGGTAACGCTCTATGGTAGCGCCAACTATCTGGGTGCGCATAAGGTGAGACTTTATCTTTATCTGTAAGAGGTGAACCTTGATTAAAAATATGAGCCGTTATGCGCTCGTGACAGCTTTTGCACTGTTCCTTGCAGGATGTGTGACGCGAACCGAACAGCCTGCGCCGGTGGACGAGGCAAAACCGGGTACGGAGCAGCCGACACAGCCAACGCAACCGCAGCCAACCGTGCCGTCTGTACCGACGATCCCGTCGCAGCCTGGCCCGATTGAACATCCGGACCAGACCTCCCAGCCAACGCCGCGCGTGCGTCATTATGACTGGAACGGTGCGATGCAACCGATGGTGGGCAAAATGCTGCAGGCGCAGGGCGTGACGGCAGGCAGCGTACTGCTGGTGGATAGCGTAAATAACCGGACTAACGGTTCACTCAATGCCGGGGAAGCGACAGAAACCCTGCGCAATGCACTGGCCAATAACGGTAAATTTACGCTGGTTTCCGCACAGCAGCTGGCAGTAGCCAAACAGCAGCTTGGTCTGTCGCCACAGGACAGCCTCGGTACGCGCAGTAAGGCGATGGGGATTGCCCGTAACGTTGGTGCGCAGTATGTGCTGTACTCTAATGCCACCGGTAACGTGAATACGCCAGCCCTGCAGATGCAGCTGATGTTGGTTCAGACAGGCGAGATTATCTGGTCAGGTAAAGGTGCGGTTACGCAACTCTGACTGCACGCGTGAAGCGATCCTCACGCGTTATTTTCCGCAGTATCGTCTTATCGCGCCGCAGGCCCACTCCGGGCTTGGCGGCGCGAGTTGCATTCTGGAACAGGGCGAGCAGCGTCTGGTGTTGCGTCATCACCACGATCCCTTAGCCCCCGTTTCCCATTTTCGCCGTCAGTTTCGTGTCCTTAAGCGTCTACCGGCGGATCTCGTGCCAGCCCCGCGCTTTTTCAGACAGGGCTGGATGGCGGTAGAGTATCTGGCAGGGAAGATCCGGCATACGCTGCCCGACAGCGCAACGCTTGCGACGACGCTCTGTCAGTTGCACCATCAGCCGTGTCTGGGGTGGCGAGTCACGCTGCTCCCTTTGCTGGAACAATACTGGCAGCGAGCCTCACCGGACAGACGTACCCCACGGTGGCTTGCGCAGCTTAAACGGTTACGCACTGCGGGAGAGCCTCAGCCGCTTCGGCTGTCGCCATTGCACATGGATGTTCATGCCGGAAATATTGTGCATACGTCCACCGGCATCAGGCTTATCGACTGGGAGTATGCCGGTGATGGGGATGTGGCACTGGAGCTGGCGGCCGTCTGGGTGGAAGATGATACAGCGCGCCAAAGACTGATCGGCGATTACGCCCGCATTGCGCATCTGGACGCGGGACAGCTGGCGCGTCAGGTCAGACGCTGGCGACCCTGGGTCGTCATGCTGATGGCGGGCTGGTTTGAAATGCGTTTTCAGCAGTCCGGCGAGAAACAATTTATTGCGCTGGCAGATGATGCCTGGCGCCAGTTACACATTAAAGGATAAGAGAGGTTGCTGTGGGTCCAGTCATGTTGGATGTAGAAGGGTTTGAACTGGATGCGGAGGAGCGTGAAATTCTGGCGCACCCGCTGGTGGGGGGGCTCATCCTGTTTACCCGCAACTATCACGATCCGGCGCAGTTGCGTGAGCTGGTTCGCCAGATCCGCGCGGCGTCGCGTAATCATCTGGTCGTGGCCGTCGATCAGGAAGGCGGGCGCGTGCAGCGTTTCCGTGATGGCTTCACCCGTCTGCCCGCGGCCCAGTCTTTCGCGGCGCTGCTCGGCACCGAAGAGGGCGGAAATCTGGCCCAGGAGGCCGGCTGGCTGATGGCCAGCGAGATGATTGCCATGGATATCGACATCAGTTTTGCCCCGGTGCTGGACGTAGGGCATATCAGTGCGGCAATTGGCGAGCGCTCTTACCATAGCGATCCCCGTATTGCGCTGGAGATGGCCACCCGCTTTATCGACGGCATGCACGATGCAGGAATGAAAACCACCGGTAAACACTTCCCGGGGCACGGCGCCGTGACGGCGGATTCGCATAAAGAGACTCCGCGTGATCCGCGCCCGGAGGCGGAAATTCGTGCCAAAGATATGTCGGTGTTCCGCTCGCTGATTAGCGATAACAAGCTGGATGCCATTATGCCTGCGCATGTGATTTACAGTGACGTCGACCCGCGCCCGGCGAGCGGTTCTCCGCACTGGTTAAAAACCGTGCTGCGTCAGGAACTCGGTTTCAACGGCGTGATCTTCTCCGACGATTTGTCGATGGAAGGGGCGGCGATCATGGGCAGCTACGCGGAGCGTGGGCAGGCGTCGCTCGACGCAGGTTGCGATATGATCCTCGTCTGCAATAATCGTAAAGGCGCAGTCAGCGTGCTGGATAACCTGTCGCCGATCAATGCAGAGCGTGTTACACATTTGTATCATAAAGGTTCATTTAGCCGTCAGGAGCTGATGGATTCGGCACGCTGGAAAGCGGTTAACGCCCGGCTTGAAGCACTGAATGAGCGCTGGCAGGCACATAAAGCCAGCCTGTAAATCCTCCCGGAAGGCGTAGCGTGGTGAGAAGACGATGATCATCTATTTACACGGTTTTGACTCAAACAGTCCTGGTAATCATGAGAAGGTACTGCAACTGCAGTTTATCGATCCGGATGTACGGCTGATCAGCTACAGCACGCGCCATCCGAAACATGACATGCAGCATCTGCTCAAAGAAGTGGACAAGATGCTGCAGCTCAACATCGACGATCGCCCGCTGATTTGCGGCGTGGGGCTGGGTGGCTACTGGGCGGAGCGGATTGGGTTCCTGTGCGATATTCGCCAGGTGGTATTCAATCCTAACCTGTTCCCGAACGAGAACATGGAAGGCAAGATTGACCGTCCAGAAGAGTATGTCGATATTGCCACCAAGTGCGTCAGCAATTTCCGTGAAAAGAACCGCGACCGCTGTCTGGTGATCCTTTCGCGTAATGATGAGGCGCTTAACAGCCACCGTGCGGCTGAGCTGTTGCATCACTACTATGAAATTGTCTGGGACGAAGAACAGACCCACAAGTTCAAGAACATCTCCCCGCATCTGCAGCGCATCAAAGCCTTCAAAACACTGGGCTAAGATACTGCATAAGATCTCCCGGGCCCGGCACGCGAAAGCGTGCCGGGCTTTCTTTTTTCACAGAATTGTCTACTTTTAAGCCACCAAAACTTGATGCACATCAATTTTGGTATGACCAATGCGCCTGGCGTGGTATTCTCAATGCACCTGAATGGTTTCAGTGCGGTAACCTGTTGTTAATTAAGGGTTATTTTTATAACTTTTAATTAACAATTGGTTAATAATTTGAGGGGGTCACGTTGACTACGCCATTGAAAAAGATAGTGATTGTAGGCGGTGGTGCTGGCGGGCTGGAGCTGGCGACACAGTTGGGTAAGAAGCTGGGTCGTGGCAAAAAAGCCAAAATCACGCTGGTGGATCGTAACCACAGCCACCTGTGGAAACCGTTGCTGCACGAAGTGGCGACCGGTTCACTGGATGAGGGCGTGGACGCGCTGAGCTATCTGGCGCACGCACGTAACCACCATTTCCAGTTCCAGCTGGGTTCCGTGGTGGATATCAACCGTGAGAGCAAAACCATTACCCTGGCCGAGCTGCGTGACGAAAAAGGGGAGTTGCTGGTCCCGGAGCGCAAGCTTGCCTATGACACACTGGTCATGGCGCTGGGCAGTACCTCCAACGATTTCAACACCCCGGGTGTGAAAGAGCACTGCATTTTCCTGGATAACCCGCACCAGGCGCGTCGTTTCCATCAGGAAATGTTGAACCTGTTCCTGAAGTACACCAATAACATGGGTGCGAATGGCAAGGTGAATATCGCCATTGTAGGCGGTGGCGCAACGGGCGTTGAACTCTCCGCTGAGCTGCACAATGCGGTAAAACAGCTGCACAGCTACGGGTACAAAGGGTTAACCAATGAAGCGCTGAACGTAACGCTGGTTGAGGCAGGTGAGCGTATTCTGCCTGCGCTGCCTCCACGTATTTCTGGCGCGGCGCATAACGAACTGACCAAACTGGGCGTACGTGTTCTCACCCAGACGATGGTGACCAGCGCAGACGAAGGTGGCCTGCACACCAAAGATGGCGAATACATCAAAGCGGATCTGATGGTCTGGGCGGCGGGTATCAAAGCACCTGATTTCATGAAAGACATTGGCGGGCTGGAAACCAACCGTATCAATCAGCTGGTGACCGAGCCGACGCTGCAAACCACGCGCGATCCGGAGATTTTCGCGATTGGTGACTGTGCGTCATGCGCGCGTCCTGAAGGCGGTTTCGTGCCTCCTCGCGCCCAGGCAGCGCATCAGATGGCAAGCCTGGTGCTGCACAATATTCTGGCACAGCGCAAAGGCAAGCCAATGAAGGCCTACGTCTACAAAGACCACGGCTCTCTGGTTTCGCTGTCGAACTTCTCAACCGTAGGCAGCCTGATGGGGAACCTGATGCGCGGCTCGATGATGGTAGAAGGGCGCATCGCACGCTTTGTCTATATCTCCCTGTACCGTATGCACCAGATTGCGCTGCACGGCTACTTCAAAACCGGCCTGATGATGCTGGTAGGGCGAATCAACCGCGTGATCCGTCCACGTCTGAAGCTGCACTAATTTTTCTCTCCCTCCGGGCCCTCCGGAGGGATTTTTTAGCATATCATGCTGCTCATCACAGATTGAGTGCTTAAGAGTTCTCCTAAACGCCCTGTCACTCTCCTGAAAGCCACTTTTTTGAGCCTTTGTCTTATTGGCGAAGCGTAGCCTGCATTGCAAAATTGTTACCAATAGCAACAAAGGAGGAAGTCCCGTGAATAAATCAATGTTGGCGGGTATAGGGATTGGCGTCGCTGCTGCGTTAGGTGTGGCTGCCGTTGCCAGTCTCAACGTACTGAATCGCGGCCCACAGTATGCGCAGGTGGTTTCTGCAACCCCGATTAAAGAAACAGTTAAAACGCCTCGTCAGGAGTGCCGTAACGTCTCTGTCACACATCGTCGTCCGGTTCAGGATGAAAACCGTATTGCCGGCTCGGTGCTGGGCGCGGTGGCAGGCGGGGTGATTGGTCACCAGTTTGGTGGCGGCCGTGGTAAAGATGTGGCGACCGTGGTCGGTGCGCTGGGTGGCGGCTATGCCGGTAACCAGGTGCAGGGCGCAATGCAGGATAACGATACGTACACCACGACACAGCAGCGCTGTAAAACCGTCTATGACAAGTCGGAAAAAATGCTGGGTTATGACGTGACGTACAAAATTGGTGACCAGCAGGGCAAAATCCGTATGGACAGAGACCCTGGCACACAAATTCCGCTGGATGGAAATGGCCAGCTGGTACTGAATAACAAAGCGTAAAAAAGATGTTCTCTGAACTTAGCTCCTCAAGCGCTCAGGCTGAGGAGCTTTTTTTTAGCCCTGGATTTTAAGCAGTTCGGGCCACAGTCGCAGGGTGGTCTCGGTGATATGCTGCAGTTTTTCCAGCGTCGCCCCTTCTCGGGCGCTAATCGACATCCCCTGTAAAATACAGCTCAGGTATTGTGCTAATTCCTGAGGACGGCAATGCGCCGGAATTTCACCACGCTGCTGGCGCTGGGCCAGGAAGGTGCTGAGCGTCTCCTCCTGCATGGCATGACGCGATTTCACCGTGTTGGCGATCTCTTTCGAGGAGGCCGCAAGCGTCGCGGAGGTGTTAATCATAAAACAGCCCGCGGGCGTCTCTTTGCTGGTGAAGCAGGTGGCGATGGCGGTGAAATAGTCATGCAGTGCCTGCTCAACCGTTTTCTCTTCACAAAATAGCTGTGCTTCGTATCGCGATGCGAAGCGAGAGATGTATCGGTCCAGTACCGCCCTGAACAACCCCTCTTTATTCGTGAATTCCGCATACAGCGTCGGCGCTTTGGCTCCGGTGGCTTCTACCAGATCGGAAAGCGAAGTCGCTTCATACCCATGTTGCCAGAAGAGAGTCATGGCCTTATCAAGCGCTGCATCCCTGTCGAACACTTTTGGTCGGCCACGGCTTTTCTTCGCACAACTCGTGACATCGGTTGTCATTTGCCGTTGGTCCTCTGTTGGTTTGTTGAATAACCATTATAAAAATAAACGCATTTCACCACCAGTGCTGTTTTCTGAAAAATAAATTAATCATATGGGTATGAAAAATAACGGAATTAAAATTAATTTAATGGTCGTTATAAAAACATATTGACGTGTGAGCTGGATCACATCTATCATTTACCTATCGATCGTTAACTAAATAGCTAACGACCTCAAAATTCATCTGCCAAAGGTAAAAATTATGAAAAACGTAAAAACCCTCATCGCCGCTGCTGTTCTTAGCTCACTCTCTTTCGCAAGCTTTGCTGCTGTGGAAGTCCAGTCAACGCCTGCTGACCAGCATAAAGTAGGGACCATCTCTGCCAGCGCCGGGACTAACCTGGGTTCACTGGAAGACCAGCTGGCGCAAAAAGCGGATGAGATGGGTGCGAAATCGTTCCGCATTACCTCTGTAACCGGTCCTAACACCCTGCACGGTACCGCTGTTATTTACAAATAAGCCTGGCTAAACCCTCATTTATGCCACTGCTAAAAAAACGCCCTGCATGTGCAGGGCGTTTTTGCGTTTGGGTTTACATCGACTGCTGGGCGACACCATGATGGCGTGTGACGTCAGTCGGCATGCCCGAACGTGCTTCCATTGCCCGCTCCATCACAATGCCATCCGTCCTTGCATCGGTTTTAAAACTCACCATCGCCGCATTCAGGTTGATTGGCAGCGTCTGCGGATCGTCATCAATGTTTTTCGATAACGGCTGGTGAATTTCAACCAGTCGCACGCCGCCTGGCTCCTCAGAGACCTTGATCGGGGTATTAATGATGTTCACTTTGGTGCCCGGCGTAACCAGGTTGAAGAGCGTTTTGATATCGTCATCGCGCAGACGAATACAGCCGGAGCTGACGCGCATGCCAATACCAAAGTCCGCGTTCGTTCCATGTAACAGGTACACGCCGCCATAGGCCGCGAGGCGGATGGCATGGTGGCCCATTGGGTTATCCGGGCCGGCCGGTACAACGGCGGGTAGATCGATCCCCTGCGCTTTATAGCGGGCACGAATATTGGCCGTTGGCGTCCAGGTTGGGTTTGCACGCTTGTCTGATACGGTGGTGACCATCGTCGGGGTCAGCGTGTCACCGCCCAACTGGCCAATACCAATAGGGTATACGGTCACCTCATTTTTACCGGGCGGGTAATAGTAAAGACGCAGTTCGGCAAGGTTTATCACGATCCCCTCGCGCGGCGCATCCGGCAAAATCGTCTGCAGCGGGATGGTTAACACGCTGCCAGCGCGCGGGACATAAGGGTCAACGCCGGGGTTGGCCTGCAGTAAGGCCAGAAAGCCGACGTTATATTTTTTGGCAATCGCCTCAAGCGATCCACCATTGTTTTCAACCACATGAAAACGGTTTTCCCCAACCACCTTACTGCCTGCAGGCGGGAGTGGCCAGGTGTTTGCGCGAGCGGGAAGTGCAACCGCGACCGTTGCGGCCAGCGCTAACACGGTTATCCAGCGAGTGAAACGCGAAGAGGTCATCATCACTATAATCCATATAAATGACAGGGTGATTGTTTTATAACGGTTAGTGATAATTATGGCGAAGGGGTCTGTCGGGAAGATCGGGTGAAGTGAAAAGAGTTTGTAAATTGTTACCCCCGGTAGCATGGCGCAACCGGGGGCAGAGCAGATTATGCGATCGCGTTCTCTTCCAGCTGGCGCATAAAGTTGCGTACCCAGTCCATACGGGTTTTACGCTCCGTCAGCTCCTGCGTAAATTTCAGACGCGTTGGCCCATCCAGGCGGAAATGCTGCGGCTGCTTTTGCAGTAAACCGATGAGCCACGTAGGGTTAACGTGGTTTTTCTCGGCAAACTCAATCACGCCGCCTTTCTCGTTGCCCTCAAGCTTACGGATGCCCAGCTTCTGCGCCTGCTGACGCAGCCGCGCGATATCCAGCAAGTTGCGTGCGGCATCCGGGAGCAGGCCAAAGCGGTCAATAAGCTCGACTTTGATCTCTTCCAGCTCGTTCTCATTTTTCGCACTGGCGATACGTTTGTAGAACGACAGGCGGGTATTCACATCCGGAATGAAATCGTCCGGCAGCAGAGACGGCATGCGTAGCTCAACTTCGGTTTGCTGGCTGGTGAGATCTTCCAGCGACGGTTCGCGTCCGGCCTTGAGGGCATCGACCGCGTTTTCCAGCAACTCCATGTAGAGCGAGAAACCGATGGTTTCCATCGAGCCACTTTGATCTTCACCCAACAGCTCACCCGCACCGCGGATCTCCAGGTCGTGCGTCGCCAGTGCAAAGCCAGCGCCCAGATCCTCCAGCGAGGCGATCGCTTCCAGACGTTTTTGCGCATCGGTGGTCATTGCTTTTGGATGCGGCGTCAGCAGCCAGGCATAGGCCTGATGGTGCGAACGCCCGACGCGGCCACGCAGCTGATGAAGCTGTGCCAGACCGAAATGATCCGCGCGTTCAATGATGATGGTGTTGGCCGTCGGGATATCGATCCCGGTCTCAATGATGGTGGTACACACCAGCACGTTAAAGCGCTGGTGGTGGAAGTCGTTCATCACCCGTTCCAGTTCGCGTTCGCGCATTTGCCCGTGACCGATGGCAATACGCGCTTCCGGCACCAGCTCTGCCAGGCGGTCTGCCGCTTTCTGGATATTTTCCACGTCGTTGTAGAGGTAATAGACCTGACCACCGCGCAGCACCTCACGCAGAATGGCCTCGCGCACCACCAGATTGTCGTATTCGCGCACAAAGGTTTTCACGGCCAGACGACGCGCCGGCGGCGTGGCGATAATTGACAGATCGCGCATGCCGCTCATCGCCATGTTCAGGGTTCGCGGGATCGGCGTTGCGGTCAGGGTCAGGATATCGACGTCGGCACGCATCGCTTTAATACGCTCTTTATGGCGTACCCCGAAACGGTGCTCTTCATCAACAATCAACAGCCCCAGATCTTTCCACTTCACGTCGCTCTGCAGCAGTTTGTGGGTGCCGATCAGAATATCGATCTTACCCTCGCTGGCCTGCTCCAGGATTTGCGTTTGCTCTTTGGTACTGCGAAAACGTGACAGCATCTCGATGCGTACCGGCCAGTTGGCAAAGCGGTCGCGGAAGTTATCGAAGTGCTGCTGAGCGAGCAGGGTGGTGGGTACCAGCACCGCCACCTGCTTGTTATTCTCAACGGCGAGGAACGCCGCGCGCATGGCTACTTCGGTTTTCCCGAAGCCGACATCGCCACAGACCAGCCTGTCCATTGCCAGCGGCTGACACATGTCGCTTAACACGGCATTGATGGCCTGAGCCTGGTCCGGCGTGGTTTCAAACGGGAAGCTGTCGCAGAACAGCTGGTACTGCTCTTTATCATGCTTAAAGGCAAAGCCCTCTTTGGCCGCACGCTGGGCATAGATATCCAGCAGCTCGGCCGCCACATCACGCACTTTTTCCGCCGCTTTCTGCCGGGCGCGTGCCCAGGCGTCACCGCCCAGTTTATGCAATGGTGCATTCTCTTCTGCACCCCCGGCGTAGCGGCTGATCAGATGCAGGGATGAGACCGGCACGTAGAGTTTGGCGTCGTTAGCGTAGGTCAGCATCAGGTATTCGCCTTTGATGCCACCGGCTTCCAGCGTCGTCATCCCCTGATAACGACCCACGCCATGTTCAAGGTGCACAATCGGCTGGCCCGGATGGAGTTCCGCCAGGTTGCGGATCAGCGTATCCGGGTTAATGGTGCGACGGCTGTCCTGACGGCGGCGCGCAACACGTTCACCCAGCAGGTCGCTTTCACAGATTAATGCCACGTTGTTGAGGGTATCGATAAACCCGTGCTCGGCGGCACCGATCATCAGGTAACGCCCCGTCCCCGTGGCTTCGCTCAGGCGCAATATGCGTTTCGGGGCAACTTTAATCCGCCCCAGCAGTTCGCCCAGCGCTTCACGGCGGCCTTCACTCTCAACGGAGAAGACAACCGGGCCGGTAAAGGCATCGAGGAACTTGCGCAGACTCTCCAGCGGGGATTTCTGCTGTGCCTGAACGGCTAAATCTGGCAGCTTCTGGAATGCAAGATTGGTGTTGGCAGCTTTATCGGCAAGCGTATCGGTTTTCAATTGTACGCGAGGCCAGCGCTTGAGTTCGGCGTTGAGCTCGTCGGTGCGCAGCCACAGCGCTTCAGGTGGCAGCAGCGGACGCATTGGGTCTACGCCCCGGTTTTCAAAGCGTGCGCGGGTTTCGCTCTCAAAGCGGCTGGCGCTGGCGTCGATATCACCAGTGTTCACAATCAACGTGTTCGCCGGGAAGTAGCTGAACAGGGCGGGCAATGGCTCGTTAAAGAACAGCGGCTGCCAGTATTCGATCCCGGCAGGAAGCGTACCTTTGCTGACCTGCTGATAGATATGCTCAGCGTCGCGCTTAACGTCGAACTTGTCGCGCCACTGGCTGCGGAACAGCTCGATAGCGGTTTTGTCCGTCGGGAATTCATGGGCGGGTAATAAATTGATGGCTTCCACTTCTTCCAGCGTACGCTGCGTGTCGGCGTCGAATACGCGCAGACTGTCGATCTCATCGTCGAAGAAATCCAGTCGATACGGCTGGTCGCTGCCCATCGGGTACAGGTCGAGCAACGCACCGCGCGTGGCGTATTCCCCGTGCTCCATAACCTGATCGACATGACGGTATCCGGCGCTGTCCAGCTGCGCGCGCAGATCGTCCCGGGACAGGCGCTGACCTTTTTTCATCACCAGCGCATGGCCGTGCAAATAGCTGTGAGGACAGACGCGCTGCATCAGGGTGTTGACCGGAACGATCAGCACGCCGCGCTGCATGGTCGGTAACTGATAGAGGGTCGACAGGCGCGAGGAGATGATCTCCTGATGCGGGGAGAAGCTGTCATACGGCAGCGTTTCCCAGTCGGCCAGACTGAAGACCAGGTTATCGGTGAACTGGCGAATTTCATCATGCAGTCGCAGCGCATTTTGCATATCCGGGGCGACCAGCACCACCGGACCAGGATGTCGCTCAGCGATTTCTGCCACCAGCGTGGCGCACGCAGCGCCAGTGAGTTCGCCCAGCTGGCGCTGGTCGCCCGCTTTGACAGGCAGGGAATAACGATAGTGTTCAGGCATGGCTATGTCAGAGTCTCTTGTGGATATACCAACAGTATTGGGGCATATCACTGATACGCAATGTCTTTATTATCCTCGATCGTTTTGCATAAGCAAATCTGAACTGCAACGCGGGAAGATTCGCCCCCGGACGGGGGCGAGGGCGGTATTATCGGGTTGCCGGAGACAGTGCGCTCGCGGAAGGGGGAGAGAAGAACAGATCGCCAAACAGTGCCGTCGATATTTTGCGTACGCCAAGCCCGGCGAGGGTGCAGATCAGCAGGCTGGCAAATGGGTAGACCAGGATTAAGGCAAGCTCGGCCCAGACCGGCCAGTAGGCAGCATTCATCTCACCAATCAGGAACAGGCTGAAGGCCTCTATCAGGATGCGGTGCGTGGTGTAGATAGCGATGGTGTTTGAGCCGATAACGTTAAGCAGGTTGCTGGGGTGAACGGCATAACGCTGCTCGAGGCTATAGAAAAGCTTCATGATCAGCACGATCGACAGCAGGGAAAGCAGCAGCGGAACGTTAGCAAACCACAGTACCACGGAGACCGCAGCAAAAGCGGCCAGCGCCAGCCAGGTGCGACGCAGGTTCAGCCCCTTCATCCAGGCCATCAGCTCTGCGCCATACCACGCGCCAAGGCTGTAGTAGATCATATTGCGTACCACGCTGTTCATTCCCCACCACGGCAGCGGCAGGAAATTGATCGCGATGCTGGCCAGTGCCAGCAGCCCCAGTACGGGCAGCTTCCAGCGGCTAAGCAGTTTACATAGCGTGAAATAGACCACCAGGGCGTACAGATACCACAGGCTGGTGCTGGCAGTGAGCATCCCCCACGCAAACCCGGAAAGTGAATCGGCATACGCGGCGTTCGAGGAGGTGGCCAGCTCACGTTCAGGTGCCAGCCAGGCATTGAGGTGGCTCAGCGCCTGCCATTGCAATACGCCCCACAGCGCAAGGACCCAGACAATGCTCCAGATCCGTTTGTCAAAACTGGTGCGCCAGTTCACCTCGTCAATATAGCGACGGATGAGATAACCGGATATGAAGAAAAATACCGGCATACGGAAGGGCGCGAGATAAAGGTTAAAATAGACCCAGCATTTGGCGAGAAGACCGGACAACGGATGTTGTAGCCCCGTCAGATGGGGATAAAATGTGATAACCGAATGATAGATCACCACCAGGCAGATACACAGCCCCTTTATCTGGTTAATCCATAATGCTTTTTGCTTCATTGTTCGCAACTACCTTATTGCCATAAACGAACGAACAATTGTTGGTAAACGCAGCCGGGATGTAACGGGAAACAGTCTGTATCAGGAAGTTTTTCGGAAAAGGTGGAGGGTGTAGCGCCATAATTCGAAGAGTAGCATTCTGATTTATCTGAATTTTTCAGAAAAATGATTACCAAAGCTTACGGTTTCAGTCATTTACGCTTAACGGATTCGCTTATATACTCGTGGGTCTGCTATCAGCAAACAGACGGACTTCATGTATCAACCTGTCGCACTCTTCATAGGCTTACGCTACATGCGTGGGCGCGCCGCGGACCGTTTCGGTCGCTTTGTCTCCTGGCTTTCGACTATTGGCATTACGCTTGGCGTGATGGCTCTGGTGACGGTGCTTTCCGTCATGAACGGCTTTGAGCGCGAGCTGCAAAACAACATCCTGGGGCTGATGCCGCAGGCCATTCTCTCTTCTACCAACGGTTCCGTTAACCCGCAACAACTGCCGGAAAGCGCGGCGAAGTTACAGGGTGTCACGCGCGTTGCGCCGGTGACAACGGGCGATGTCGTCCTGCAAAGCGCCCGCAGCGTGGCGGTGGGCGTCATGCTGGGGATTGACCCGGCGCAAAAAGATCCGCTCACGCCGTATCTGGTCAACGTGAAGCAAAGCGATCTGGAAGCGGGCAAATACAACGTGATCCTCGGCGAGCAGCTTGCCGGGCAGCTTGGCGTGAACCGTGGCGACCAGCTGCGCGTGATGGTGCCGTCTGCCAGCCAGTTTACGCCGATGGGACGTTTGCCCAGCCAGCGTCTTTTCACGGTTATTGGCACGTTTGCCGCCAACAGCGAAGTTGACGGCTACCAGATGCTCATGAATATCCAGGATGCTTCGCGTCTGATGCGTTATCCGGTGGGCAACATTACCGGCTGGCGTCTGTGGCTCGACGCACCGCTGAAGGTCGATACCCTCAGCCAGCAAACCTTGCCGGAAGGCACAAAATGGCAGGACTGGCGCGAGCGTAAAGGCGAACTGTTCCAGGCCGTGCGTATGGAAAAAAATATGATGGGCCTGCTGCTGAGCCTGATCGTCGCGGTCGCGGCGTTTAACATCATCACCTCGCTTGGTCTGATGGTAATGGAAAAGCAGGGCGAAGTTGCCATCCTGCAAACCCAGGGGCTGACGCCGCGCCAGATTATGGCCGTCTTTATGGTGCAGGGGGCCAGCGCCGGGATCATTGGCGCGTTACTCGGGGCCGTTCTCGGGGCGCTGCTGGCCAGTCAGTTGAATAACTTAATGCCGATCATCGGCGCGCTGCTTGATGGCGCGGCGCTGCCGGTTGCTATCGAACCGTTGCAGGTGGTCGGTATTGCGCTGGCCGCGATGGCCATTGCGCTGCTTTCTACGCTCTATCCTTCCTGGCGCGCTGCCGCCACTCAACCCGCTGAGGCTTTACGTTATGAATAAGATCCTGTTGCAATGCGACAACCTGTCCAAACGCTATCAGGAAGGCTCTGTACAGACCGATGTGCTGCACAATGTGAGCTTCAGCGTGGGCGAAGGCGAGATGATGGCGATTGTCGGCAGCTCCGGTTCCGGCAAAAGTACCTTATTACACCTGCTGGGCGGGCTGGATACGCCGACCAGTGGCGACGTAATTTTCTCAGGCCAGCCGATGAGCAAAATGTCTTCTGCGGCAAAAGCGGAGCTGCGTAACCGTGAGCTGGGCTTTATCTACCAGTTCCACCACCTGTTGCCAGATTTCACGGCGCTGGAAAACGTGGCGATGCCTTTGCTGATTGGTAAAAAGAAACCGGCAGAAATTAATGCCCGTGCCAGCGACATGCTGAAAGCCGTAGGCCTGGGGCATCGCGGTGACCACCGCCCGTCTGAGCTGTCCGGTGGCGAGCGTCAGCGTGTGGCTATTGCCCGTGCGCTGGTGAACAACCCGCGTCTGGTGCTGGCGGATGAACCAACCGGCAACCTGGATGCGCGCAATGCTGACAGTATTTTCCAGCTTCTGGGTGAGCTGAATGCCTCACAGGGGACGGCGTTTCTGGTGGTGACCCACGATTTGCAGCTGGCAAAACGGATGGGGCGCCAGCTTGAGATGCGTGACGGTCATCTGAACGCTGAACTGACTCTGATGGGAGCGGAGTAATGGCCTCACCGTTATCGTTACTCATCGGGCTACGCTTCAGTCGCGGCCGTCGTCGCGGCGGGATGGTCTCCCTTATCTCGGTGATCTCCACCATCGGTATTGCGCTCGGCGTGGCGGTATTGATTGTGGGATTAAGCGCCATGAACGGTTTTGAGCGTGAGCTGAATAACCGTATTCTGGCCGTTGTGCCGCACGGCGAAATTGAACCGGTTAATCAGCCGTGGAACAACTGGCGTGACGCCCTCAGCAAAGTGGAAAACGTGCCGGGCATTGCCGCCGCTGCACCTTACATCAACTTTACAGGGCTGGTGGAAAGCGGTGTTAACCTGCGCGCCATCCAGGTGAAAGGGGTGAACCCGGCGCAGGAGGCGCGTCTGAGCGCGCTGCCGAAGTATGTGCAGAACGGCGCGTGGGCAAACTTTAAGGCCGGTGAGCAACAGATCATCATGGGCAAAGGTGTGGCCGACGCGCTGAAAGTGAAGCAGGGCGACTGGGTGTCGATCATGATCCCAAACGCCAGCGCTGACCATAAATTGCAGCAGCCTAAGCGCGTGCGTCTGCACGTCACCGGGATCCTGCAACTGAGCGGTCAACTCGATCACAGCTTTGCAATGGTACCGCTGGAAGACGCACGTCAGTATCTGGACATGGGCGACAGCGTGACGGGCATCGCCATTAAGGTCAACGACGTCTTCAATGCCAATAAACTGGTGCGTGATGCGGGCAGCGTGACCAATAACTATGTCTACATCAAAAGCTGGATCGGCACTTACGGGTATATGTATCGTGATATCCAGATGATCCGCGCCATCATGTATCTGGCGATGGTGCTGGTGATTGGTGTGGCGTGCTTTAATATCGTCTCGACGCTGGTTATGGCGGTCAAAGACAAGAGTGGCGACATCGCGGTTCTGCGTACCCTTGGGGCAAAGGACGGTCTTATTCGCGCCATCTTTGTCTGGTATGGTCTGCTGGCGGGGCTGTTCGGTAGCCTGTGCGGGGTGGTGATTGGCGTCGTGGTGTCGTTACAGCTTACGCCAATCATCAACGGGATTGAGAAGCTGATCGGCCATCAGTTCCTGTCGGGTGATATCTATTTTATTGACTTCCTGCCGTCTGAATTGCACTGGCTGGACGTTATTTATGTGCTGGTTACAGCACTTTTACTGAGTCTGCTGGCAAGCTGGTATCCGGCGCGTCGCGCAAGCCGAATTGATCCGGCGAGGGTATTAAGTGGCCAGTAATTACGTCATGATCTAGCGGCTTACGGGCCGCCAGGTTAAAAGAGGAATGCGTTATGTATTACGGATTTGATATTGGCGGCACCAAAATTGCGCTCGGCGCGTTTGATAACGATCTCAAACTGCAGTGGGAAACCCGCGTTCCCACGCCGCGCGAAAGCTACGATGAGTTTTTAACCGCCATTGCCGCGCTGGTGGCGCAAGCGGATGAACGCTTTGGCGTAAAAGGCAGCGTCGGCATCGGTATTCCAGGCATGCCTGAAACCGACGACGGCACGCTGTATGCCGCCAACGTCCCTGCTGCCAGCGGCAAACCGCTGCGCGCCGATCTCACTGCTCTCCTTGAACGCGACGTGCGTTTAGATAACGATGCCAACTGCTTTGCGCTCTCTGAAGCCTGGGATGATGAATTCCGTCACTATCCGCTGGTGATGGGGTTGATCCTTGGCACCGGCGTTGGCGGGGGAATTGTTATTAATGGCAAACCGATCACCGGGCGCAGCTATATCACGGGAGAGTTTGGTCATATCCGTTTACCGGTAGATGCGCTTGAGGTCGTGGGACGCGATTTCCCGCTTACCCGCTGCGGCTGTGGTCAGCATGGCTGTATTGAGAACTACCTGTCAGGTCGTGGGTTTGCATGGCTTTATGAACACTTCTATCATCAGAAACTCGAAGCCCCTCAAATCATTACCCTGTGGGAGCAAGGCGATGCGCAGGCGCGAGAGCACGTTGAACGTTATCTCGATCTGCTGGCGGTGTGTCTGGGGAATATCCTCACCATCGTCGATCCGGATCTGCTGGTGATTGGGGGCGGGTTATCAAACTTTACCGCGATAACGGAGCACCTGTCCGGGCGTCTGCCCCGACATTTATTGCCAGTCGCCCGCGTGCCGCGTATTGAACGTGCGCGACACGGGGACGCAGGAGGCATGCGCGGAGCCGCATTCCTTCATCTCACCGACTAGTTTACGAGGTTACTATGCTGTCGCGTCGCCAGGGTCGACTCAGCCGTTTTCGCAAAAATAAACGCCGCTTACGTGAGCGCTTGCGCCAGCGGATCTTTTTCAGAGACAGAATGATGCCAGAAGCGATGGATAAACCCAGAGTGGTGGTGCTGACCGGGGCGGGGATCTCTGCCGAGTCCGGTATTCGAACCTTCCGTGCTGCGGACGGGTTGTGGGAAGAGCACCGTGTTGAGGATGTGGCGACACCAGAAGGCTTCGCCCGTGACCCGGATCTTGTGCAGGCATTTTACAATGCCCGCCGTCGTCAGCTTCAGCAGCCAGAAATAGCGCCTAATCCGGCGCACCTGGCGCTGGCGAAGCTGGAGGAGGCGCTGGGTGACCGTTTTCTGCTGGTTACGCAGAACATTGATAACCTGCACGAGCGAGCCGGCAACAAAAACATCATCCACATGCACGGCGAGCTACTGAAGGTGCGCTGTGCCTGGAGCGGCCAGGTGCTGGACTGGAAAGAGGACGTGCTGCCTGAGGATAAATGCCACTGCTGCCAGTTCCCTTCGCGTCTGCGTCCGCATGTGGTCTGGTTTGGTGAAATGCCGCTGGGGATGGATGAGATTTACAGCGCGCTGGCCATGGCGGATGTGTTTATCGCCATCGGTACCTCTGGGCATGTCTATCCGGCGGCGGGGTTTGTTCACGAAGCGCGTCTGCACGGTGCGCATACCGTAGAGCTGAACCTTGAACCCAGCCAGGTGGGAAGCGAATTTGAAGAGAAGCACTATGGGCTGGCAAGCGAGGTCGTACCCGAGTTCGTCGATAAGCTGCTCAAAGGTCTGTAATAGCGACAGTATGAAAAGGCACCCATTCAGTGGGTGCTTTTTTTTATAAACTCGTCCGCTGAAATTACCATTAATGATGTTTACTAAACCAGAATATAAGCCCTGTTAATTAGTGTGGATGCTATTATTTTGTGCATTCAATCAAAATAGTGCTTAATAATGCTCGTTATCGTGGTGTAGAAAGAGGATGCTAATAAATATAACGTCGATAAGGAGGATGGGATATGTACGGATTTATTGCGAGACAACCCATTTTTAACCCGGATATGAATACGGTAGCTTATGAACTGCTTTTCAGGGATGGGATGGCAAACCGTTTTCCGGATGTATCGGCAGAATATGCAACATCCAGAATGATATCCGACCATTTTTTATCTGTACCGTCTCAGCGTATTGCCGGGACACAGACCTTGTTTATCAACTTTCCATCCAGAATGGTCATCGACCGTAGCGGTGAAGCGCTGGACAAGGAGAGCGTGGTCATTGAGATCCTTGAAGATGCGGTTCCCGGCGAGGCGTTATTGCAGGCCGTGAAAGAGATGAATGCGCACGGATATCGCTTTGCGCTTGATGATTTTACCCTCGCGCCGGAATGGGATCGCTTTTTACCCTATATTTCTGTACTTAAATTTGATGTCAGAAATTATACCTTAGCGCAAATTCAGGATTACCTGCATACACGCAAAAACCTGACCCGCCATATAAAGTATCTCGCTGAAAAAGTTGAAACTAAAGAGGAATTCAAACGCTATCGTGATGCCGGTTTTTCGCTTTTTCAGGGTTACTTTTTCTGTCGCCCTGAAGTGATTAAATATAAACGCTTATCACAAAATCAACTGGCGATTTTCCGCCTGCAGATGGAAGTGGGGCGGAATAAACCTGATTTTCGGATCATCGAGTCGTTAATAAAAACCGATCTCACCTTGTCCTATAAAATCATGCGTTATATGAAACACACGGCGTTTAAACACGTCGGTGCCTGCAATTTTAGCAAGTTAACGCTCAGCGAAGTCCTCAGGTATCTGGGGGAAAATCAGCTGCGACGCTTTGTTGCGGTGGTGGTGCTGGCCAGTGCCGGCAACGACACCGTCGACGAGCTGTATCCTCTGAGCATGATGCGGGGCAAATTCTGTGAGCTGATTGCAGAGAAGATGCCTGCGCCGGGGCTCGCGGAAAACGCGTTTATGTGTGGCC
The DNA here is from genome assembly GCF_000710795.1 of Enterobacter sp. T1-1. Classification (NCBI taxonomy): domain Bacteria; kingdom Pseudomonadati; phylum Pseudomonadota; class Gammaproteobacteria; order Enterobacterales; family Enterobacteriaceae; genus Enterobacter; species Enterobacter sp. T1-1. The sequence continues at coordinate 103,383 of NZ_JALW01000005.1, forward strand.
TGTTCTCTCTGCTTGATACCTTGCTTGAATTGCCAATGGCGGAGTTGATGAAGCAAATTGCGGTGCCGCAGGCTGTCAGCCAGGCCCTGTGTCATCAGGAAGGCGTGTTAGCCGATATGGTGACGCTGTGCCGCCACTATGAACAGCAGGAGTGGGAGGAGGCGGCCAGGATAGCGAACGGTCTTGGGCTGTCGGATGACGACGTTGTCGATGCCATGAGAATGGCGACGATCTGGGCGGGGGAAAATGCGGCGGGTTAAGGCCCCTCACGGCGTGGCGACGTGAGGAGCCAGACTGCGGCCCTTATCGGCCGGCTTTTAATTTCTGGTAATACTCTTCATACAGACGGCTCGCGTCGCCGACATCGTTTTGCCATTCACCTTTGCTGATGGTGTCGGCATCCGGGTAGAGGGATTTATCATTCGCCACTTCAGGCTTCAGTAGCTTGCGGGCGGCCAGGTTTGGCGTTGGGTAGCCAATAGTCTCGGCAACCTGCTTCGCCACGTCCGGGCGCAGCAGGAAGTTAATGAGCTTCAGGGCACCGTCAACGTTTTTCGCATTCGCAGGAATAGCCAGGCTGTCCATCCAGAAGATGCCGCCTTCTTTCGGCCAGACGACCTCCAGCGGCGTACCGGCCTGACGCGCAACCCATGCAGAGCCGTTCCACACCATGCCGAGATTTACTTCCCCTTCCATATACGGATTCGCCGGGTTATCGGAGTTGAACGCAGCCACGTTAGGCATCAGTTTTTTCAGCTCGTTATAGGCCGCTTCAATCTCTTTCGGGTCCGTTGTGTTGCCCGAGTAACCCAGCTTGCGCAGCGCCACCTGGAACACTTCACGGGCATCGTCGGTTAACAGCAGGCTGCCTTTGTATTCAGGCTTCCACAGGTCGGCCCACTGGGTGACGGTTTTAGGATCGATTGCTTCGCTGTTAACCCCGATGGCGGTCGCACCCCAGATGTACGGAATGGAGTAGTCGTTGTTCGGATCGAACGGTTTGTTGAGCATCTGCGGATCGAGGTTGTTGAAGTTGGTCAGCTTCGACTTGTCGATCTTCTGGATCATGCCCTCTTTACGCATCTTGTCGACGAAGTAGGTCGATGGCACCACCAGATCGTACGCGCCGTCCTTGTACGTTTTAAGCTTGGCGTACATGGTTTCATTGGACTCGTAGGTAGAGTAGATGACCTTAATGCCCGTCTCTTTGGTGAACTGCTCCAGCAGACCCGGCGGCACATACTCAGTCCAGTTATAGAAGTAGAGCGTTTTGCTGTCATCAGCGTGCGCGACGCCCATTCCGAGCACCAGTGCCGCAGCGGCAAGCATTTTTTTCATTTCATTGTCCCCTGAGATTTTGTTTTATCACGAGCAATAATCTGGCTGGCAATCACCAGTACCAGAGAGAACACTAACAGTATGGTCGCCAGCGCGTTCACCTCAGGCGAGACGCCGACTTTCACCATCGAATAGATTTTCAACGGCAGAATTTCATAGCTCGGCCCGGTCACAAAAGAGGAGACCACAACGTCATCCATCGACAGGGTGAAGCTGAGCAGCCACCCGGCCGCGACGGCGGGCATCGCCAGCGGCAGGATAATTTTGCGCAAAATGGTCATCTCGCTGGCGCCGAGATCTTTTGCGGCCTCCAGCATACGCACATCAAAGCCTTTCAGGCGTGCATAGACCGTCACCACCACAAATGGCAGGCAGAAGGTGATGTGGGAAAATAGCAGCGACCAGAAGCCGAGCTGGACACCCAGCAGCATAAACAGTACCAGCAGAGAAATCGCCATGACGATATCCGGTGACATCATCACCACAAACAGCATGCCGCTGACGAACGGTTTACCGCGAAAGCGGTAACGATAAAGTGCCACGGCGGTGAGCGAACCAATCAGCGTGGCGAACGTTGCTGAAAAAATCGCCATCGTTAATGAGTGCTGCGCGGCCTGTAGCAGGCTGTCGTTGTTCATCAGCAGGCTGTACCAGTGGGTGGTAAAGCCCTGCCAGTTGATCCCGAAGCGTGAACTGTTAAACGAGTTCACGATCAATATGATAATCGGAATATACAGGTAAGCGTAAATGGCGGTCATAAAACCGCCGCGAAGCAGTCGACCGATCATTCGAGTTCCACCTTCTTATTCAGCAGCCGCGACGCGCGCCAGTAAACCAGCAGCATCAGACCCATCACCACCGTCAGCGTAATGCTGGTGGCGGAGCCGAACGGCCAGTCGCGAATGTTAAGGAACTGGCTCTTAATCACGTTTCCGATCAGCAGGTTTTTCGCACCGCCCATCAGGTCAGAGACGTAGAACAAGCCCATCGCCGGAAGCATCACCAGCAGACAGCCCGCGATAATGCCGGGCATCGTCAGCGGAATGATAATACGGATAAAGGTCTGCAGCTTATTCGCCCCCAGATCTTTGGCTGCTTCCAGCAGCGGTTTATCCAGCTTCTCAATGCTGGAGTAGAGCGGCATCACCATAAACGGCAGCAGGATATAGACCAGACCAATAATCACCGCACCCGGGGTAAACATAATGCGTATTGGCGTATCAATCACTCCCAGCCACAGCAGAAACTCGTTCAGATAGCCTTTGGTGCTGAGGAAAATTTTCAGCCCGTAGATGCGAATTAAGGAGTTGGTCCAGAACGGCACAATCAGTAAAAAGAGCAGCAGCGGGCGGATTTTTTGTGGCAGACGCGCCAGGAACCACGCGAAGGGATACCCCAGCACCAGGCAGGCAACGGTGGCGATCAGCGCCATGTTCAATGAGTGCAGCAGCACATCAAAGTAGAGCGGATCGAGCAGACGTGAGTAGTTATCCAGCGTAAAGACCAGCGCCACAAAGTGGGCATCGTCGCGGGTCAGGAAGCTGGTGGCGATGATCATCAGGTTGGGTAAAAAGACAAACAACACAAGCCAACCGACGATCGTGGCAATCACCACATTCTGGAATTTACTTGTGTTCTTCATCAGCCAGCACAACCTCCCAGCTTTCTACCCAGTTAATAACCATTTTTTGATCGAGCGAGTGATCAAAGTCCGGGTCGTCCTCGTTAAAGAACTCGCTGACCATCACCATCTTACCGTTTTCCAGTTCGACAACGGATTCCAGCGTCATCCCCTTGTAATTACGCTCGCGGATATAGCCGATCAATCCTTCGGCTTGCGCATTGCCGTGGATCTCCTCGACGCGCAGATCTTCCGGGCGTAACAGCACGTTGAGCTTTTGTCCCTTCTCAACGGCAAAATTAACGGTGATATTGCACTCGCGGCCTTCGACATTCGCCCGAACGCGCTGCTCATCCAGACGCTCGACAACCGTGGCGTTGAAGATATTGATCTCGCCAATGAAGCTGGCCACAAACAGGTTTTTCGGCTCTTCGTAAATTTCACGCGGCGTGCCGTCCTGCTCGATTTTACCATCACGCATCACCACGATACGGTCAGACATGGTGAGCGCTTCTTCCTGGTCATGCGTCACAAAGACGAAGGTGATGCCGAGCTTACGCTGCAGGGCCTTAAGCTCGTTCTGCATCTGCTTGCGCAGTTTGTAGTCCAGCGCGGAGAGGGACTCATCCAGCAGAAGCAGACGCGGTTTGTTGACCACCGCACGGGCGATGGCCACACGTTGCTGTTGACCACCAGACAGCTGATGCGGTTTGCGTTGAGCAAACTCCTCCAGCTGTACCATCCGTAGCGCCTCGGTCACGCGCGGCGGGATCTCGCTGGCCGGTGTTTTTTGCATCCGCAGACCAAACGCAACGTTTTCAAACACGGTCATATGCGGGAACAAAGCATAGCTTTGAAAGACGGTGTTAACGTGACGATCTTCAGCGGGGACCTGGGTAATGTCCTGCTTTTCAAGGTGGATATGGCCGCTATCGACGCTTTCCAGCCCGGCGATAAGGCGCAGTACGGTTGTCTTGCCGCAGCCAGAAGGGCCAAGCAGCGTGAGGAATTCACCATCATTGATGGTCAGATTGAGGTCGGAAATGACATCTTTACCATCAAAACTTTTACGAATTCGTTCCAGTTGCACCAGCGGTGAACGTGAACGGGATTGAGTATTCAATTTTTGCGCTGTCCCATATAGACGCTCCGGGCAGCAGACCGAAGCGGGGTTTGTGTGTAACCACCTTGGTGACTCGTAATGAGGGCGGACATTCTACGGCAAACCACTGTAATCGCCAATCCTTGTCACTGATTCATAAGCTACATTTACTGACGTACACGATATAAACGGAAAATATTCTCGTTTGCGGGATAAAAGTGACCTGACGCAATATTTGCGTTTTGATGCTTATTGATAATGTTGTCACAAAAAGTGAGGGTGACTGCATGGATAAATTACTTGAGCGTTTTTTACAGTACGTTTCGCTGGATACCCAATCTAAACCGGGTGTCCGCCAGGTGCCAAGCACCGAAGGCCAGTGGAAGTTATTAAACCTGCTCAAAGAGCAGCTTGAGGCCATGGGGCTGGTCAATGTCACCCTGAGCGAAAAAGGCACTGTGATGGGAACGCTGCCTGCCAACGTCCCCGGTGATATTCCGGCGATTGGCTTTATCTCCCATGTCGACACCTCTCCGGATTTTAGCGGTAAACATGTTAATCCGCAGATTGTGGAAAACTACCGTGGCGGTGACATTGCGCTGGGAATAGGTGACGAAGTGCTTTCGCCGGTAATGTTCCCGGTGCTGCACCAGCTCCTCGGGCAGACGCTGATCACCACGGATGGCAAAACGCTGCTGGGGGCGGATGACAAAGCGGGTATCGCGGAGATCATGACGGCACTGGCGGTGCTGAAAGGAAAAAATATTCCGCACGGTGATATCCGTGTGGCCTTTACGCCGGATGAAGAGGTGGGCAAGGGGGCGAAACATTTTGATGTCGAGGCCTTTAACGCGCAGTGGGCCTATACCGTGGACGGCGGTGGCGTGGGCGAACTGGAATTTGAAAACTTCAATGCCGCGTCCGTGACCATCAAAATTGTGGGTAATAATGTGCATCCTGGCTCCGCCAAAGGTGTGATGGTGAATGCGCTGTCGCTGGCGTCCCGTATTCATGCGGAAGTTCCGGCGAATGAGAGCCCGGAGCAGACCGAAGGTTATGAAGGTTTTTATCACCTGACCAGCATCAAAGGTACGGTGGACAGCGCGCAGATGCACTACATCGTGCGTGACTTTGACCGTAAAGCGTTCGAAGCACGCAAGCGTAAGATGATGGAAATCGCGAAGAAGGTGGGTAAGGGGCTACACCCGGACTGCTATATTGAGCTGATTATTGAAGACAGCTACTACAATATGCGCGAGAAGGTTATGGAGCATCCGCATATCCTGGATATCGCCCAGCAGGCCATGCGCGACTGCGATATTGAACCGGTGCTGAAGCCGATTCGCGGCGGCACCGACGGTTCGCAACTGTCCTTCATGGGATTGCCGTGCCCGAATCTCTTTACCGGGGGATACAACTACCACGGTAAGCATGAGTTTGTGACGCTGGAAGGAATGGAAAAAGCGGTGAAGGTGATTGTGCGGATTGCGGAGTTAACCGCGAAGCGTTAGCCACATTAAGCCGGGTGGCGGCTTCGCCTTACCCGGCCTACATTTGGATCGTAGGCCCGGTAAGCGCAGCGCCACCGGGCATAAAGGCAAGGAGTGCCCATGTCAAACTACCGTCGCCATTACGTCCCCGGCGGCACCTGGTTTTTTACCGTTAACCTGCAAAACCGACAGAGCGATTTACTTACCCGCCATATTGATATCCTCCGCCAGGCCACCTCATCGGTGAAACGATCACAGCCCTTTACGATTAATGGCTGGGTGATCCTTCCTGAACATATGCACTGTATCTGGACCTTGCCGGAAGGTGACAGCGATTTTTCCGGGCGCTGGCGTGAGATCAAAAAAACGTTCTCACGAAATATTGAAATGCGCCATATCTGGCAGGCACGTTTCTGGGAACATACCATCCGCAACGACAATGATTACCGCCGACATATGGATTACATCTACCTCAACCCGGTGAAACATGGGTACGTTGGTAAGGTCGTAGACTGGCCGTTTTCAACGTTTCATCGGGATGTACGGGAAGGGTTGTATCCGGCGGATTGGGCCGCGGAGATTGTGGATTTTGCGGCGGGGGAGTGGAAGTAAAAACGCCGGGTAAGCGCAGCGCCACCCGGCAATACATTACAACTCAGTCCTCAAAGAACCAATACCCGCTGTTGACCAGCGCGGCAAGCATGGCGAGGAAAGAGGGATCTTCCAGGGCGTCGCCAAAGGTATCGGCAGTCAATACCAGATGGCTGGCGATGGCTTCCAGCGCCGGGCGATGCGGAGAATCCAGCTTCTCGCCGTTGACGAAGACATCTTCACCGATGCGCAACACGCGTAACCCACCCAGGCGAACCAGCTTGTCACCCTGCTGCAGCGCATCATAAATCTCGTGGGCTTGGTACGGCGGCTCCGGAGGTGCCACATCCAGCTCGTGACGTGACTGGCTGATAAATTCACCAAACCACTGTCTGAAATGTTCCGGCTCGTTGATCAGATCCAGCATCATGCCGCGCAGCTTATCCAGTTCTGCTGGCAGAATGTCTGCCGGATGCTCGCGGGAGGGCACATCCGGATCGCTGTAGCGATGGCTGCCAAGCTCGCGTTGCAGTACGTAATCGGCAAAACCGCTGATCATCTCACGACCACTTGGCGCGCGGAATCCGACAGAATAATTGAGGGAGTTTTCCAGCGAGTAGCCTTCATGTGGGAATCCCGGCGGAATATAAAGAATATCTCCCGGCTCCAGCTCTTCGTCGATGATCCCGTCAAACGGATCTACCTGAAGCAGGTCAGGATGCGGGCAGTGCTGTTTCATCGGCACTTTTTCACCCACGCGCCAGCGACGGCGGCCGGTCCCCTGAATGATAAACACATCGTACTGATCCAGATGTGGGCCAACGCCGCCCCCTGGCACGGAGAAGGAGATCATCAGATCGTCCATTCGCCAGTCGGGCAGGGCGCGGAACGGGCGCATTAAGGATGCCGTCGGCTCGTGCCAGTGGTTGACCGCCTGCACCAGTAATGACCAGTTATTTTCACCGAGGTGATCGTAGCTTTCGAAAGGACCATGGCTGACCTGCCATTTTCCATCCTGGTGGCTCACCAGGCGGCTGTCGACTTCGTTTTCCATGGCCAGGCCAGCCAGTTCGTCAGGCGAGATAGGGTCGACAAAATTGCTGAACCCGCGCTTAAGAACTACCGGGCGTTTCTGCCAGTAGCGTTCAATAAACTCGGGCCAGTTCAGTGCTAAGTGATAATCCATATTTTTTTATTCCGCAGGCTCTTACTGAGTCGGATTATAACGGAAGCGCAGAAGCCTGGGTGCGAGATCCGCGCATTTTTCACATAACGGGCTAACTATCGTTCGATGTGGGCTGCTGACGGCCAAAAATCACTTCCATTCTGGCACCGCCAAGTAAACTTTCACCGGTTTCGATTTTGCCGTCGTACTGGTCGACAATCTCGCGTGCGACGGACAACCCCACCCCCTGGCCGGGACGCAATGTATCCGCACGCTGACCGCGATCAAATACCACGTCACGTTTGTTGCGCGGGATCCCCGGGCCATCGTCCTCAACAATGATGTGCAGCTCGTTGTCCGTCTGACGGGCGGAAACCTCCACGAACTCCAGACAATATTTACAGGCGTTATCGAGCAGGTTACCCATCACCTCCATGAAATCATTTTTTTCGCCGACGAAACTGATTTCAGGAGAGATATCGAGACTGATGTTCACCCCTTTACGCTGATACACCTTATTCAGCGCAGAGGTCAGGTTATCCAGCAGTGGTGCCACGGGGTGCAGCTCCCGGCTCAGCAGGGCGCTGCCGGAACGCATGCTGGCGCGATGAAGATAGTAGCCAATTTGCTGCGAAATACGGCTGATCTGCTCCAGCATCACCGGCTCGGCATCATCGACGCTCATTCTGGAGCTGCGCATGGATCGCAGGGTGCTTTGCATGACGGCCAGCGGGGTCTTCAGGCTGTGAGTGAGGTCAGTCAACGTGGTGCGGTATTTATCGTAGCGCTCGCGTTCACTTTTCAGCAGGCGGTTAAGGTTACGCACCAGACTTGTTAGCTCACGCGTTGTCTCAGGATTAAGCTTCTCGCGATGATGCTCCTCCAGCTCGCGAACCTCTTTCGCCAGCGATTCAATCGGGCGCAAACTCCACCAGGCGGCAATCCACAGCAGCGGTATGACCAGCAGCAGATTGGCAGCCAGCACGTAGACGAACCAGCCCCAGACCCGATAAGAGCGTTTAAGCTCGACGGGGATGGTATCCACCACTACGATGGTCAGCTGCGGCATGTCAGGCGTGGCGGGATAGAGATTGATGGCGACGGAGTGGGTCATTTCTGTTTCGGCGTCATCGGCGCGGATCTCATTCAGCTTTTTTTGCAGAGAGCGATCTTCGCGCAGCAGGCTGCTGGTGGTATTCAGATCGGCTTCAATTTCATGGAATCCGTTGGTTTTCAGCCATTCCGGGCGGATGCTTTTCACCAGCCAGGGAACATCACGCTGTGCCCACAGCAGTTTCCCTTTTTCATTGTAAATCAGCGCCAGCGTGGGACTCTGCTGGTTAAGATTCTCCGGCATCTCGACGCTGATCTGGTTGTTTTCCCACTTTGCGAGGGTATAAAACAGGTTGCTCTCACCGCGCAGCAGACGAAAGGTCGTTTTATCAAAACTGACGCTGTAACCAACCAGCGCCACCATGCCGTAAGAAAGCGACAGCACCAGCACAACGGCGGCTGTGGCCAGCAAAAAGCGAACCCGCAGTGAAAGGGGCATAATGTGCCGCATAAGTCGTTTCATTTAGCGTAATTCGAACAGGTAGCCCTGACCGCGCACGGTTGTGATCACATCATGCGGATACTGCGCCTGAATCTTCTTACGCAAACGGCCCATCAGCACATCAATGGTGTGACTCTCACGCAGTTCGGCATCCGGATAAAGCTGGAGCATTAAGGAGTCTTTGCTCACTACTTTACCGTTGTTACGGATCAGCGTTTCCATGATGGTGTATTCGAAGGCCGTCAGTTTGATGACTTCATTGTTGATTGAGAATTCCCGACGGGAGAGATCCACCTGGAAAGGTGGAAGGGAAATCACCTGTGAGGCGAGCCCGCTGTTGCGGCGTAACAGGGCCTGCATGCGTGCCGCCACTTCTTCAATATGAAACGGTTTGGTGACGTAATCATCGGCACCGGCACTGAGCACTTCCACTTTGTCCTGCCAGCCTTCACGCGCGGTCAGCACCAGGACAGGAAGGGAGACATCATGGCTGCGCCAGCGGCGAATCAATGACAGCCCGTCTTCGTCAGGTAACCCGAGGTCAACGATGGCGATATCCGGCAGGTGTTCATTGAGATAATAATCGGCTTCTTTTGCATCTTCCGCATCATCCACCTGATGTCCCATCTCCTGAAGCTGAACCTTCAGGTGATGACGTAGCAATGCGTTATCCTCAACAACCAGTACGCGCATCATCTTTCTCCCAGAATTAATAGTATGAATAGTTTAACGCTGATTATGTTGTTGTGGGGATAAACATTGAGTAAACCGGGGAAAAAGCAGCCCCCTTTTCGGGCGAAAAGAGGGCGGGGGAGATTACTTCAGCTCGTCGACCATGGTGATGGCGCGGCCAATGTAATTCGCTGGTGTCATCTCTTTCAGGCGGTTTTTTTCCGCTTCCGGCAATGCGAGGCTATCGATAAACTGTTTCATACCTTCCGCATCGACACGTTTACCACGGGTCAGCTCTTTCAGTTTTTCATACGGTTTTTCGATGCCGTAACGACGCATTACGGTCTGGATCGGTTCGGCCAGCACTTCCCAGTTGTGGTCCAGCTCGTCCAGCAGACGATCGCGGTTCACTTCCAGCTTGCTCACCCCTTTCAGGGTGGACTGATAGGCGATCAGCGCATAGCCAATCCCCACGCCCAGGTTACGCAGCACGGTGGAGTCGGTCAGGTCGCGCTGCCAGCGGGAAACCGGCAGTTTGCTCGCCATATGCTGCAACACGGCGTTGGCCAGACCCAGGTTGCCTTCGGAGTTTTCGAAGTCAATCGGGTTCACTTTGTGCGGCATGGTTGAAGAGCCGATTTCACCGGCGATGGTCTTCTGCTTGAAGTGGTTCAGCGCGATATAACCCCACACGTCGCGGTCGAAGTCGATCAGAATGGTGTTGAAGCGGGCGATACAGTCGAACAGCTCGGCGATATAGTCGTGCGGCTCAATCTGAGTGGTGTACGGGTTCCACTGAATTCCCAGGGAGGTCACGAACTCTTCACTGAACTGATGCCAGTCCACTTCCGGGTAAGCGGCGATATGGGCGTTGTAGTTACCTACCGCACCATTGATTTTACCGAGGATCTCAACCTGTTCCAGTTGACGATACTGACGCTCCATACGGTATGCCACGTTAGCCATCTCTTTACCCATCGTGGATGGCGTAGCGGGCTGACCGTGGGTACGGGAGAGCAGGGGAATGTCGCGGTATTCCACAGACAACGCTTTCACCGCGTCAATGATTTTACGCCAGTAAGGCAGAACCACCTCTTTGCGCGCGGTAGAGAGCATCAATGCGTGAGACAGGTTATTGATGTCTTCAGAAGTACAGGCGAAGTGAATGAATTCAGACACCGCGTGCAGCGCCGGAACGCTTGCCACTTTCTCTTTCAGGAAGTACTCAACCGCTTTTACGTCGTGGTTGGTGGTACGTTCAATGGTCTTGATGCGTGCAGCATCTTCTTCATTGAAGTCAGCAACGATTTTATCAAGGTAATCGTTTGCCTGGGCGTCAAAAGCAGGAACTTCCTTGATTGCTGCCTGGGCGGCCAGCTTTTGCAGCCAGCGTACTTCAACCTGAACACGGAACTTCAGCAGGCCATATTCGCTGAAGATCCCGCGCAGCGCGCTGACTTTATCGCCGTAGCGTCCATCGACAGGGGATACGGCGGTCAGTGAGGATAATTCCATAATTCGCAACTCCGGGAGGTTAACAATGAGCAAGAATTTGTTTTGCCTGAGTCGTCAGGCGATTACGAGAAAACATTAACTGCAGGCGGCCACCGCCAACCTGATGCCACAGCACGGCGGCACGGATACCGGCCAGCAGCGAGGCGCGTACTTTTGCCTGGACCTGCGGGCTTTGCAGTACGGCAGGTGAACCGGTGACCTGGATACGCGGGCCCAGCGGACTGATGACATCAACATAAATACCGGCCATGGCGCTCAACAGCGTTTCAGACTGCAGATCAAAATGGTCGAGCTGACGCTGCAATCCGGCAATGCGGTCACCCAACGTATTCAGCGCGCCTTTCGCTGCGCTGAGTTTACGTTCCAGCACCATCAGGCTTAATGTATAACGGGTAAGCTCCGCGTTTAATCCCTGACGGCTGCTGGCATTAAGCACGCCAAGCAAGGTTTCAAGACCGAGACGAAGATTGGTTTCGCTGCCACCGAAGACACCCAGGGTTGAACCGGGGTTGAGATCGATAACGCTGTTGAGCGAAACGTGCAGCGCGTCAGCGTCACAATGACCCTGATGCGCCAGCTGTTGCACCAGACGGGCTGACTGGCAAATTCCTGCCAGTGCCAGGGTGATGTCATAATAGTTCTTCGCCACACGTTCTCCTTTATGTGTGCTATCGGGTTAAACGGCCGGCAGCGGCAGGCGCTGTTCTATGATCCCACCACCCAGGCAGATATCACCGCTGTAGAAGACGGCGGACTGGCCCGGCGTGACGGCTGCAACTGGCTCGTCAAAACGCACGTCAATGCGATCGTCATCCAGCGCGGTAATGGTGCAGGGGATATCCGTCTGACGGTAGCGTGTTTTTACCGTGCAGCGCAGGGTACCTTTGAGCGGTTCACGGTCGACCCAGTGCAACTGTTGCGCGATCAGGCCAACGGACATCAGACGCGGATGGTCGTGCCCCTGAGCGACGATCAGAATATTGTTTTCGACATCTTTGTCGACCACGTACCACGGATCTTCGCTACCGTCTTTGGTACCGCCGATACCCAGGCCTTTACGCTGGCCGAGGGTGTGGTACATCAGCCCCTGATGCTGGCCAATTTCGTCGCCATCGACGGTGACAATTTTACCCGGCTGCGCAGGCAGGTAGCGACCAAGGAAATCGCGGAATTTGCGCTCGCCAATAAAGCAGATACCGGTGGAGTCTTTTTTCTTCGCGGTGATCAGATCCAGCTCTTCAGCGATTTTACGGACTTCTGGCTTTTCCAGCTCGCCAACCGGGAACAGGCTTTGTGCAATCTGTTCATGGCTTAGCGTATAAAGGAAATAGCTCTGATCTTTATTACCGTCCAGACCGCGCAGCAGCTGGCTTTTGCCGTTCACATCGGAGCGACGCACGTAGTGACCGGTCGCAATATAGTCTGCGCCCAGATCTTCCGCCGCGAATTCGAGGAAGGCTTTAAATTTGATCTCTTTGTTGCACAGAATATCCGGGTTCGGGGTACGGCCCGCTTTATACTCTTCCAGGAAAAGCTCAAACACGTTATCCCAGTATTCTGCGGCAAAGTTAACGGTGTGCAGTTCAATGCCGAGCTTGTCGCACACGGCCTGCGCATCGGCGAGATCCGCAGCGGCAGTGCAATATTCCTCGCCATCATCTTCCTCCCAGTTCTTCATGAACAGGCCCTCCACCTTATAGCCCTGTTGTTGCAACAGGTAGGCGGAAACGGAGGAATCGACACCGCCGGACATGCCGACGATCACTTTTTTCTGGCTGTTATCTGACATGGAATACTCACGACATTGAACTTCAAGGCGGCGTATTCTATCACGCCCCCCCACCATTGACACCCTCTGTAAACGGCCAGTTAAATTCTGCGATGACCTCCAGCGGCAAGCGTGCGCCTGACTGCCAGCAGCGAATGCTTTCGGCAACCAGCGGCGAGCGCAGGTTTGGCGCGTTCAGGATCTCGTCGGCGGTGACCCACAGGCAGCGATCGATATCGTCGTCGTGCGGCTCAGTGGCGCACGTTTCGCTAAGCTCGACGGCAAATAAAAAACGCAGGAAGGGCGTTTTATCAGGCGCAATCCACTGATGCATACGAATGAAGTGCTGAGGCTCCGCGCGGATGCCCGTCTCTTCCCAGAGTTCACGTTTTGCGGCCTGTAATAAGGTTTCATTGGCTTCCAGATGCCCGGCTGGCTGATTCCACAGCGCTTTGCCGTTAATGCTCTCTTCTACAACCAGGAATTTCCCCTGCGCGTGAACCACACAGGCGACCGTGACATGAGGTTTAAACATATTGACTCCTTAAGGGGCAACGTCCCGCCATTCACCGTTAGCCAGGGAATCCAGGGTGTAACTGCCCATGGCATAGCGAATCAGGCGCAGGGTAGGGAAGCCCACGTGGGCGGTCATGCGCCGAACCTGACGGTTGCGGCCTTCATAAAGGGTGATTTTGAGCCAGCTGGTGGGAATAGATTTGCGCTCGCGAATGGGCGGGTTGCGCGGCCACAGCCACTCCGGTTCATTCACACGTTCAATACCTGCGGGCAGGGTGGGGCCATCGTTTAACGTCACGCCGTTGCGGAGTGCGGCGAGCGCCTCTTCATCCGGCTCACCTTCCACCTGCACAAAGTAAATTTTGCCGGTGCGTTTTCCGGGCTGCGTGAGTTTTGCCTGTAGGGCTCCGTCGTTGGTTAAGACCAGCAGACCTTCGCTATCGCGGTCCAGACGACCCGCGGCATAAACGCCCTGAACAGGAATGTAATCCTTTAACGTGCTGCGCCCGGCTTCGTCGGTAAACTGCGGCAACACATCGTAGGGTTTATTGAACAAAATAACCCGCTTTGGCTGGCTTTCTTGCGGTCTTCTGGCGGCTTGTCGTGAGCTGAATCGCTCAACCCGGTGTTTTGTAAAAGAAGTTTTCTTCATGGTATTTTCAGGCGTTATCAATTGCCGCATTATAGCCTAATAACGAAGACCTTTCATGGCGCAGGACAATCAGGTACTATCGAAGGGCTCATTACAATTTATTAACATAAGATCAGTAACAACCAGAAGCGCTCGAAGGAGAGGTTAATGGAAAGCAAAGTAGTTGTTCCGGCGGAAGGTAAAAAGATCACCCTGCAAAACGGCAAGATTAACGTTCCTCACAATCCGATCATTCCATTCATCGAAGGTGATGGTATCGGTGTAGACGTTACCCCGGCAATGCTGAAAGTGGTTGATGCCGCTGTTGAGAAAGCCTACAAAGGCGAGCGTAAAATTTCCTGGATGGAAATTTACACCGGTGAAAAATCTACTCAAGTTTATGGCCAGGACGTTTGGCTGCCAGCAGAAACGCTGGACCTGATCCGCGACTACCGCGTTGCTATCAAAGGCCCACTGACAACGCCAGTTGGTGGCGGTATCCGTTCCCTGAACGTGGCACTGCGTCAGGAGCTGGACCTGTACGTGTGTCTGCGTCCGGTTCGTTACTATCAGGGCACCCCAAGCCCGGTTAAGCACCCTGAGCTGACCGATATGGTTATCTTCCGCGAAAACTCAGAAGACATCTACGCGGGTATCGAATGGAAAGCTGACTCTGCTGACGCAGAAAAAGTGATTAAATTCCTGCGCGAAGAGATGGGCGTGAAGAAAATTCGCTTCCCTGAGCATTGCGGTATCGGCATCAAGCCGTGCTCCGAAGAAGGGACCAAACGTCTGGTGCGCGCGGCAATTGAATACGCGATCACCAACGACCGTGACTCTGTGACCCTGGTTCACAAAGGCAACATCATGAAGTTCACCGAAGGCGCGTTCAAAGACTGGGGTTACCAGTTGGCGCAAGAAGAGTTCGGCGGTGAGCTGATCGACGGCGGCCCATGGCAGAAGATCAAGAACCCGAACACCGGCAAAGAGATCATCATTAAAGATGTTATCGCCGATGCGTTCCTGCAGCAGATCCTGCTGCGTCCAGCGGAATACGACGTGATCGCCTGTATGAACCTGAACGGTGACTACATCTCCGACGCCCTGGCTGCACAGGTTGGCGGTATCGGTATCGCCCCAGGCGCGAACATCGGTGACGAATGCGCCCTGTTCGAAGCAACCCACGGTACTGCACCAAAATACGCAGGCCAGGACAAAGTGAACCCAGGCTCTATCATCCTGTCCGCAGAGATGATGCTGCGTCATATGGAATGGTTCGAAGCCGCAGACCTGATCGTCAAAGGTATGGAAGGCGCGATTAACGCGAAAACCGTAACCTATGACTTCGAACGTCTGATGGAAGGCGCTAAACTGCTGAAATGTTCAGAGTTTGGTGACGCGATTATCGCGAATATGTAATCTATTAGCTGGGTTATACAACAACGGGAGCCGATTGGTTCCCGTTTTTATTATTATTTTTCGGATGGTTATCAATAGCTTATCAAAACCCTTTCTTAAGCAGATGTTATTTCCAGTTCTCTCTGTATCTGCCACAACAATTTACGGTAGGGTATATTCTCTACTGTAAATATATCAACTGTATGCGCATTTTACTTCCTCATGTATCAAAAATAAACAATCCCGAATTTCATTTCCTTAAAATACTTTATCCAGGAATGACTGGTTCGTGTCAGTAGCCTTAGTCAATATATAAAAATAAACATTTTGTTGTGCAATTAAAACTTTTGCATGTGTATTTATATGCTGGTAACACAATTTTATCTCTGTATATTTAAGAGAAATTATTGGAGGAACTATGCATAAATTTAATCTAGCAGCTGCTTTTCTTTTTTTTGGCGCTTTTACCATGCCAGTATTTGCCAGTAATTCAATGTCTATAAATTATGCTGCAGGCAAAGAGAGTGGGGCCGAAAAGATGCATGGCATGAATGTGATATTTAAACACGATATGGGTAATTTTGCACTGGTCGCATCAGGTACTTATATACAGAATACCAGCGGTTCCGGGAACTCTTATTTGAAAAACAAATACGCATCAATTATGCCGGGGCTCGCTATTAATATCACACAAGATATAAATTTTTATGGACTTGCTGGTATTTCTTGTGGTTCAAAAATGAAACCTGATCAAAGTCATGAGATTTATGGGGCAGCTTTTGGTACTGGTTTGGTTTACAACTTAACAGACAATATTCAATTAAATACAGGATATGAATTGGGTCTTGTTGATAACAAAGAAATAGATACTTTCATCATTGGGATAGGATATTTGTTCTGACTTTCAAGGTGAATGAAATGATATCAAAAAAAATAATAAGAATATATGTTATTACTGATAACTATTTTTTATATTACGGCATCAGGGAACTCATTTACGATTCTAAAGTATTTGAATCTTACACATATAACGTTGAGCAAACCGCTAAGCTTCCAGCTCTTATTTTTTATCATAAGTATCATACTCAAGATATAATCATTACAGATAATTTCTTACATTGTTACGCAGTTTCAAAATATAGACCGGAAAAAACGTTAATTTTGCCATGTAATTATGATTTGGATAAATATATAGAGTGTTTTAATGATTTAACAAATCAAGATTATTTTCACAATGCACTTTATTTTAAAAAGTTATCATCGAAAGAGACCCTGCTGTTAACTTTATTTTCTGAGGGAGCAACAGATGACAAAATTGCTATTATGCTTAACATAACAAAAAAGACAATCAGCTCTCATAGGCGTAATATTTTGCAAAAATTAAACCTGAAGAATAGGCATGAATTGTATATGTATGCTTTGGCAACAAAAGAAGGGTTGTATGAACACGTATAACATAATATCTATTTTAACGATAATGGTATTGATTCCATTTTCAATTTATTGTTTTTATGCTAATTATCGCATCAATGAAAACAAAAGAATTGCATCAGAAACAACACCATTATGGCGAAAGATATTTCTGCCTCCTAAATGATTAATATTTTAATGGTAAGTTTTTGATGTTTAGAAGCTTTCCTCTGTGAATGTTAATATATCCACCATCATTCAAATCTTTTAAAACTTTATTTAAGGAACTACGAGAAATTGAGCTTCTGGACAAAATGAACTTGAACACTGAAATTTGAGATCTTTCATTTTCTGGTAATTCCCATATGGCTTCTAAATTGTTTTTTATAATATCGTAGGCATTTTTTGATGAAAATCTCTGGTCTCTTTTGAAAAAGTTTAAAGTGATTTCACAAGTCATTAAGAAAAAATGTTTCCACAAGTTATTACTATCAGCCAAACAATCCAATTCCACAGTTGAAATTGCTGTGAAAGTTGCATCCGTTGAAGCTCGAAAGTAATGGTAATCATCCTTTTCGAACATAAAGATTATCCCAAGAATATAAGGCGCATATACAGTGAAAATTAAAATATCGTCTGCTTTTCTATAAATGTCTACTCTACCTTCAGTGAGAAAGTATACATGTGGTTTATTATTAAGCATGAAGTTTATTCGTTGTCCATTTGACGCATAAATGCGCATAAACTTGTTAGATCCTTCAACAATCTCTAAGATATGGTTAAACATGGTGTGAAGCCTCAGCTACTATTTTCATTCTTAAAGTTTGATGTTAGGTAATCATATAACCTTTTTAGAAGATGGCAAGTTTAAATTTAAATATGTGTTTGTGTAATTATACATAATTTAATTTTTTATAGGCCAGATCATCAAAAGTAAGTGCTGAGTTCTTAAGATTTTATCAACCTATCATTGTTAATAGTCGATTCGAAGATGGCTTTATGTTATTTGAGCGTGATTTTTAGAGTTAATCATTTATATGGAAATTTATTTCTATATAGGAATGATATACGACTCTTTACTTTTTATCGGTATTGCGCAAAACAACTCATTAATTCTATATGGATTGATGCTTGGCACTTAAAAAATCATCTCTTTTTTAAGTTGGGCTGAGTATTAACACGGGGGCTCGATATGTTGTTTCTATTGTTATGCATAGCTTTATTGATACTAATGGTAGCTGTTTTTTATTTTATTCGGTTGAATAAAAAAAGTATGGATGTAACTCAATTTATAGATTTGCTTTATAAAGATGATGAAGAGAAATGAATATTTAAATGAGGTTGAGTAAGTGTTAAGCAAAACTCAAAAAAATTTCTTGTGGATGATTGCAGAAAAAACAATCGGCGTAGTGGGCCTTTTCTTTATAAATGCTTTGGTGGCTAAATACCTGGGGCCTGTGGTAATTGGGCAAATAGCAATTGCAACTGCCATTTTTCAAATTGTTCAGGTTGTAGGGGTGTTTGGCAGCGATAGTATATTCTATAAAAGGATAAGCACAAACTTGATTGGCGGCATACAATTAATGATGCCTGTATTTGTGTTGAGAAGTATAATATTTATCTTTTTGGCAAGTATTTGCATAATTTTTTTAAATATGAGAATGGATTTAACAGGTATGACATTAGTGCTGTCAATCTGTTTGGCGTATTATTTTTATACTATTGATACTTACACAATTTTTAACGAGTCACTACTGAACTCAAGAATTAATGCTATTGCAAACGTAGTTGGCCTTATTTTCGGCTTAGTAGCCAGGGCATTAATGGTTAGATATAAAGTGCCGATTATCTATTTTGGATTGCCTCTAATAATAATAAGTGCCATTCCTTATTTTCTAAAATCATATGTATTTAGAAAACAATATAAAAGGATGGTAACAATTAAGTATAGTGTACTAAAAAAAAGATTATTCCATCTGAGTTATGCGGGAAGCATTCTTGTTATTCCTTCAATCATTTCATCAATCTATCCAAGGTTGAATGTGCTTATAATCTCTTTTTTATATGGTAATCATGATGTCGGTATTTATTCAGTTTCTCAAAGCATTGCAACGAGTTGGAGTTTCATTTTATTATCGTTGTTGACGTCTTGTCTTCCATCTGTATTTCGAGAGAAAAATAATCAAAAAATAATTAAATTAGGTGCCAGGTTACATTTAAATATCATTTTGTTGTCGATTCCGGCAATGTTGGTGATTACATTTTTAGTAAACTTCGCAATTCTCTATCTATACGGGGAATCCTATAAGGAGTCAATAACACCCTGCATTTTGTTATGTTTCTCAACATTATTGTCTACACTTGGTATGGCTTCATCAAAAATAATAATTAAGTTTTCTGGGTATAGGTTTTTATTATGGAAGACTATATTTATATTGGTTTTAAGTCTGGTGCTTTCTTATTCCTTTTCTATCAGGTTCGGATTGATTGGTGCTGCATCAGCGGTTATCATTACTGAAGTTTTTTCTCTGACAGTTTTTAACTATTTGTTTATGCAGGGGTTTATATTATCAGTCCACATCGAGATGTTTAAAATTATTTATGGGTATTTTTGGGGGTTATTTGGAATGAAAAAATCAGATGGAAGCTAAATAAAGGCAGCCTCAAAGCTGAGCTAAAAAATGCTTCTAAGATTTATTCTTAATGGCGCGCTGTTTAATGACAAATAAAAGCGTCCTCGAAATACATGAAACAGACTCATTTCATAGGTTTCAGGACGCTTTACAGTGAGTAATGGTCAGATGAAACGAGCGTTCTCCGCCCATTTTTTTGGGAATCCCAGCGCGCATAACGCCGGCTCAATACTCATTACTTCGGCATCTGCAATGTTATGAATTATAAAGGGGTCATCCTGAAGAAAGTTATGAATATTGCTGATGTTATCCCCCTGAAAAAGAATGAAGCCGCCAGCACCATTGCTGAGCGGGCCGGCAAAAAGAATCACTCCTTCATCAAACCCCCTCAGCAGCCATTGTTTATGTGCGTCAAGATGATCAGAAATCGCATCAGGTTGTGTCAGGTAAGTCAGCGTGACGGCGTGCAACATGGTTTATTCCTTAGCGGCAGAAACGGTATTAATGGCTTGTGGTATTAAAGAGAAAGCACGGGATAGTTCTCTGAGCTTTACTTCCTCCCCTTTAGATGCGCCTTCAGCCCGGACAAACACAACATTTGAAATGCCCAGGAAGCCCAGAAACTTACGCAGAAATTGCTCCTGAAAGTCCATTTCTTCAAATGCCGTACCGGCATAAAAACCACCCCTGGCTGAGGCTATGATGACTCTTTTTTCCCCCGCAAGACCAACAGGGCCTGTTGGGGTGTAGCTGAAGGTTTTCCCTGGCTGCGCGATTCTGTCCATCCAGGCTTTTAATTGGCTGGGAACAGAAAAGTTGTACATTGGCGCTCCGATAACAATCACGTCGCTTTCAAGAAACTCAGAGACCAGAGCATTTGATAATTCTCGCTCAGAGTCCAGACGCGTTATAGTTGCGGGTCGTCCGGTAACAGGCCTGAATTCTGCAGCGATTTCCCCGGTGAGATGGCTGATTTCGTCTTTTACAAGATCCCGGTAAGTCAGTTGATTCCCCTGACTGGTTGCCATCAGTTGTTTCACTGTTTCAGCCGACAACTGTCGGGTTACTGAAAATTCATAATTGATACTTGAATCAAGATGGAGAATTTTCATTGCATATCGTCCTGTTGTGTAAGGGTCAGTGAATACTCTGCGCAGCATTTACAATCAGTGCTGCAACCTCTTTGGGATGAGAAATCATGGATAGATGATCTGAGTGAATTCGTGTGATATGTGCGCCTGCTTCACGGGCAAAATTTGCCTGTACTAACGGGTTCAGCGCGTTATCGTTTTCTGTGATGAGATACCAGGAGGGTTTCTCTCTCCAGGCTGCCGCGTTCACTTTTTCGTTAAAAGCGGCAGCGGCGATAGGCTGTTGCACCGCAGAAATCAGAAGGCTCTGTTTCATGCTTAGCTCATTAGCCATAACCTGATGAAACAACTGTGGCTTATCAAGCCAGATGAGGCCGTTTTTATCGGCTTCCATACCTTTCATGGGGGCATTGAAGTGCGCAAGTGCGTCAGAAACAGACTGATTGCTGTCCGGAACAAGGGCGGACAAATAGACGAGCCCCTTTACGTTATTCGCATTACCAGCCTGGGTGATCACCGCCCCTGCCCATGAATGGCCAACGAGCAGTACGTTACCATTTTGACGCTCAAGTACACGCTCTGTTGCAGCCACATCCTCTCGTAAGGATGTCAGGGGATTCTGAACAGCAGTAACGTGGTAGCCCCGGTCCTGCAGGAGAGCGATGACGGCTGACCAGTTCGATCCGTCAGCAAAGGCACCGTGAACCAGCACGATATTTTTTACACCCGAATCCTGTGCCATAAGCGGCGGGTTGCTCATAAATAAAAGACACAAAGCAAATACTCCTTTTCGCAGCGCGACCGACATTAAATTTTGCTTACGCATAACTGTATTTCCCGTATTTCTCAGTTTCAGGCAGTGTAATCATGCTGACAGGGGGTATGAAGTGTCATTAATGACAGGTAACATGCGAAATAAGACATTCTTCGGCACTGGGGTTAAAATGCGAGTTGCGTTACTTGCGCTTCCGGGCAACATGCGTTCGGCGCTGGCAGGGCTGGCTGATATGTTTTGGCTGGCGAATCAGGTGATCAGGCTAAACCCTACAGTGAGCCCTGAACTATCCAGGGCTGATCCATTTTTTGACGTCAGGACGATTACCGCGGATGGGCAGCCCGTCAGGGACGTTCAGGGACGAATCATCGAAAGTGATGGCTCATTTAATGAACCTGACAACTTCGAGCTGATCATTGCCAGCGGTATGCAGTTGGATGAGCAAAGATTTCCGGCTGACAAAGCAGCTGTATCGAATGCGGCCGAGTGGTTGAAAGTTAAATATTCAGAGGGAAGCTGTATTGCCTCAGCATGTGCGGGCGGTTTTGTGCTGGGAGAGGCGGGTTTGCTCAACGGACGGGTCTGCACCACTACGTGGTGGTTATATCCAACTTTCGCTGAACGCTATCCACTTGCAAAACCCATATGGGGAAAAACCCTGGCAGAACAAGACAATGTGATAACCGCGGGCGGCCCGCTTTCATGGGTCGATCTGGTTATATACCTCGTACGCAATCATGCTGGTAATGAGCTGGCAAAATTGACAGCTGACATGGCCGTTGCTGACAGCCAGCCTTTGTCACAGCAAATTTATGCGCCCGCAGGTTTTCTCAACTCAAGACATCCTCTACTGACTAAAGCAGAGAGTCTGCTTCGTTATCAGAACCCTGCAATGACGGTAAAGCAACTTGCTGCAGCTCTGAATATGACGACCCGCACGCTGAACCGTAAAATGAAAACGCTCATCCAGGAAAGTCCGAAAGACTTCATTACGCGGGTTCGTATTGAAACTGCATCTGTGCTTCTTGAAAGCCCAGGAAAGACTATTTCACAGATCGCAAATATTTGCGGATATAGCGATGAAACTGCTTTCCGGCGTGCTTTTAGCGCCATGATGGGGATGTCCCCCGGAAGTTTCAGAAAGCGGCTTTTGACAACGAACCCTTCAAATTCTGGCTGCGAATGAGCGGCTATTGTTGGCTTATCAAGGGCGTGACTGAGCTGATGATTGGCTGACCATCCGTCAATATCATGTCGTCCTCTGAATATAAAAGTGTGGCGCGGACAGATTCACACTCGAAAGCGAATGTTGTGAAAGTTCAGTTTTTTTCGGATTGTCCTGATGCTACTCGCAGTCAATAAGCCTGACGGTTGACGAATGGTTGGCTTGTTTGATTTTACCTACTGTTGGTGTGGAAAAGATATCCGGCATGACGTTAGCAGTCATAAATACTTTGGGAATGGACGCAACTGTTCGTATTATGTCCCTGAAAGATTTAATCAGGAGAAATTGATATGGAAGAGGTTATTTATGTTATCGATGATGATGATGCATATCGGTCGTTTGTTGTTCAGTTCTTAACAGCCGCGGGCTATCAGACGTTTGACTTCAGTAATGCCGAAGAATTTTTATCCTCTCCCATCGTTGATCATCCTTCATGCTTAATCCTTGAATTAAACCTTCCGCGTATGAATGGCTTTGACGTGATGGATGCACTCAAAGCGCGTGGATGCGCTATACCGGTACTCATTCTGACGAAGAGCGGCTCCATCCCTTCCTGCGTACGGGCAATGAAAGCAGGCGCCCGGGATTTTTTGACCAAACCGGTCGAACCTGAACAACTTTTGCGTGTGGTGAATGAGGTATTGATCGACGCGACAAACCATTTTCTGGAACAGCAACGGTTATTTGAACTGTGCAAAAATTACCAGGCGTTGACGCGACGTGAGAAACAGATTTTTGAGCTGGCAATTAATGGCTTGCAAAATAAACAAATCGCATCGGAACTGGGCATAACAGAAATTACGGTGAAGGTGCATCGACGCAGGGTGATGGATAAAATGCAGGTTCGTACGTTAGCGGATCTGGTGCATGCTGCCGGCACGTTGCAAATCGGTAAATCCCGATGTCCACCCCGCAGGCTTTATTGATAACGCGGCGATCGTCACCGGACAGTTTATATTACTCTGACATTCATTCAGATTATTGTCCCCCTGGGGTGTTGAATTTTGCTACCCTATGAGAGGTAACGCCTCTCAACCGGGGCGGTCTACGATAATGGAATGAATTGATTATGAGTGAAAATGATACTATCCCAAAGAAGCCTACAAGCCAGATTAACAAAGCGGTATTCTTCACATCTGCTTTGTTAATTTTCCTTCTTGTCGCCTTTGCCGCAGTATTCCCGGATCTGGCCGACAAAAAATTCAAACTCCTGCAGCAACAGATCTTCACCAATGCCAGCTGGTTCTACATTCTTGCTGTCGCCCTGATTTTACTGAGTGTTACTTTCCTCGGTCTTTCGCGTTACGGTGATATCAAACTGGGGCCGGATCATGCCCAGCCTGATTTCAGCTACCATTCCTGGTTTGCGATGCTGTTTTCGGCAGGGATGGGGATCGGCCTGATGTTCTTTGGCGTTGCCGAACCGGTAATGCATTACCTTTCGCCACCCGTCGGCACCCCTGAAACCGTAGCCGCAGCGAAAGAAGCCATGCGCCTGACGTTCTTCCACTGGGGACTGCATGCATGGGCCATCTATGCCATAGTGGCGCTGATTCTGGCATTCTTCAGCTACCGTCACGGTTTGCCATTAACGCTGCGTTCCGCACTCTATCCCATCATCGGCGATCGCATCTACGGTCCTGTCGGCCATGCAGTCGATATTTTTGCGGTGATAGGGACGGTCTTTGGCGTTGCCACATCGCTGGGTTACGGTGTTTTGCAGGTTAATGCCGGTCTGAACCACCTTTTTGGGGTGCCCATCAATGAAACGGTGCAGGTCATTCTGATTGTGGTGATTACGGGGTTAGCGACGATTTCAGTGGTGTCCGGTCTGGACAAGGGAATACGTATCCTCTCTGAACTCAATCTGGGTCTGGCTGTTTTACTTCTGGCGCTTGTGCTGTGTCTTGGACCAACCGTACTTTTACTGAAATCTTTTGTCGAAAATACCGGCGGTTATCTTTCGGAATTAGTGAGTAAAACCTTTAACCTTTACGCCTACGAACCGAAATCAAGCAACTGGCTTGGTGGCTGGACGCTATTGTACTGGGGATGGTGGCTTTCCTGGTCGCCGTTTGTCGGTATGTTCATCGCGCGCGTATCCCGTGGCAGGACAATTCGTGAGTTTGTTACGGGCGTGCTGTTTGTTCCCGCAGGTTTTACCCTCATGTGGATGACGGTGTTTGGTAACAGCGCCATTTATCTCATCATGAATCAGGGAGCAACAGACCTGGCAAATACCGTCCAGCAGGATGTCGCGCTGGCCCTGTTTAATTTCCTTGAACATTTCCCGTTTTCCTCAGTGTTGTCATTTATTGCAATGGCGATGGTCATTGTCTTCTTTGTCACCTCGGCTGACTCCGGGGCGATGGTTGTTGATACGCTGGCATCGGGTGGCGTCGCTAACACGCCTGTATGGCAGCGAATTTTCTGGGCCTCGCTCATGGGGATTGTGGCCATTGCACTGCTGATTGCGGGTGGGCTAAGCGCGCTGCAAACCGTGACAATAGCGAGCGCATTACCGTTCTCCGTGATCTTATTGATCTCAATATACGGACTGTTAAAAGCCCTGCGTCGGGATTTGACCAAACGTGAAAGCCTGAGCATGGCGACGATTGCGCCGACTGCCGCACGTAACCCTATTCCGTGGCAGAGAAGGTTGCGCAATATTGCCTATCTGCCGAAACGTTCTCTGGTGAAACGGTTTATGGACGACGTTATCCAGCCTGCCATGACGTTGGTTCAGGAAGAACTGAACAAGCAGGGGACGTTGAGTCATATCAATGATGCGGCTGACGATCGTCTCCGGCTTGAAGTTGATTTAGGCAATGAGCTGAACTTTATTTATGAAGTGAGGCTACGTGGCTATAATTCGCCAACTTTTGCTCTTGCCGCTATGGATAATGACGAGCAACAGGCAGAGCAACACCGCTATTATCGCGCTGAAGTGTATCTGAAAGAGGGCGGTCAGAACTATGATGTGATGGGCTGGAATCAGGAACAGCTTATCAATGACATACTGGACCAGTACGAAAAACATCTGCACTTCCTGCATCTGGTTCGTTAATACTAAAATGCCGTCCGATGGGACGGTATTTATTTTGCCACTGACTGTGTGAGACAGCCTTATGTTAGCCACTGTACTTATCGTTATTGTTGCGTTAATCCATCTCTATATTCTGGTGCTGGAGATGTTCCTGTGGAACACCAAAACCGGGCACAAGGCTTTCAATCTCACGCCCGATTTTGCGCGTGAAACCCGCGTACTGGCTGCGAATCAGGGGCTGTATAACGGTTTTCTGGCGGCGGGTCTGCTCTGGGGACTCTGGCTCGGAGAGCGCGGTGTCCCTGTGACCGTCTTTTTCCTGAGCTGCGTGCTACTTGCCGGAATTTTTGGCGCAGCGACTGCCAGTCGAAAAATCCTCTATGTTCAGGCTATGCCGGCTCTCGCTGCCTTACTTGCGCTGCTTATCTAATACTTTGGTCAACGTAATGCGTCCGCTATACTCGGTGCATCACCCGCTAAATGACAGACGAGAGACTGTTTATGAACAACGATATTCCGCTTAAATATTATGACATCGTCGATGAGTATTCGACGGAAACCGCTGAACCAGTCAGTGAGTCAGAGCATGACGCGCTGGCGTACTATTTCCAGCTGCTGCTGACGCGGTTAACGAGCAACGAGGAAATCAGCGAGGAAGCCCAGCAGGAAATGGCCAGTGAGGCGGGGATCCGCACGGCACGCATCGATGATATTGCGAATTTCCTTAATCAGTGGGGGAACGAGTAGCCCGCAAGGGCATTCTCATCGTAAGTTTCTTCGCCAGTTCACTGCGTGTCAGTGATTTTGAGAAGTACCACCCCTGGATTAGAGCGTCAGGATACCTGTCCGCAATAAAACGATACTGGGTTTCACTTTCCACCCCTTCGAAAACGAGCGTTTTGTTGAGCCTGGCAAGCGCATCGCAAAAAATAGCAAAAATATTCTGCTTATAATGTTCATTGATACCGTCCACCAGCGACTTATCGATTTTGATTTCGTCATATTCCAGCAGAGAGAGTCGGTCCAGGTTTGAGTTTTTCACGCCGAAATCGTCTATCGATATTCTCACCCCAAGTTTTTTCAGCTCCAGACAAAACCCTTCCAGAATATCTGCACTGGATACCGCTTTTTCTGAAAGTTCCACTTTTATCAAAGACAGGGGGATGTGATTAAATGCACATTCACGACGTAACGTCTGGATAAACTGTCCATCTTCAATCTCTGTTCGCCCAACGTTCAGCGAAATCATCAGCTGATGTTTAATGACAAGCGGTGCGATCTCAGACAGCGATTTTTCAATAATATTAATATAATACTGTCGGTACAGCCCAATTTTCTTTATTAAAGGAATAAACAGTTCCGGAGAGACATCGGTGCGATGATAATCGCGCCATCTCGACAGCACTTCTACCCCGACAATGCTTTTATCCTGGATACGTATAATCGGCTGGTAGTTAACGCTGATAGAATTGTTTTTTACCGCCTTAACCAGCGTTCGCTCCAGTGAGAAGCGATCTTCGTAAATGCGCATGAAAAACAACGAGATTGCGGTCCAGATAAAATACAAAATAGTCGTCAGAAGAATAAACACCACAACGGGGAGCGAAGCCAGGCCCGCGTCGTAATGCTTCACCGTAACGCATATGTCCCATCGCGTGCTGCACTGCGTCAGGATCAGGGTAAATAGCGCTGAATCTGGCCAGTGGTGTTTTATGACATCTGGCTTAACCGAGAAAAAAGTGCGGTCGAAATCTTTCGTCGTGGTACTCAGCGCATAGTTTGCCGTAACCGGCATGAATTTATCGTAGGCATAACGCGAGGTGAAAATAATCACATTATTATAGATTGCCGCGTTGCCAGTGAAAAAATCTTTTCTCGAAAACTGCGCTAACAGAAAGCCTCTTGGTGTTTTATGGAGTTCTGTCGGTAGAGGGACTGGAGTGGCGAGCTTACCCCAAAAGGCAGTACAGACGACTTGCCCATTTTCAACAAAACCGATATCGGAAAAATAGGGGCTGTCGAGTTTTAGCTTTCTGTAGCGATCAAGGCTGGTTTGATCGCAGCCTCGGGTTGTTACCTCTTTAAGGGCCAGCGCGATGCTTTCGGATAATCCTTCGGAATAGTGCAAAAGCGTCTGGGCGATCTCACGCTGTTTATCCTTCTGCTGGCTGATGATAACCGCGTTCACCGTATACAGAGACAGAATGACCAGAATCGTTGATACGATAGCAACGGCAATGATTTTTTTCATTTTCCGGTTATCCTGTCAGCTCCCTGATGGGGTGAATCTTAACACAGCCGGGGCAGGGTACAAGCCTGGTACTCACGGGGGAGAACGGCAGGTGCCAGGGATCTCCGTAATAACCCTGACGCAAATTTTAGTGAAGCAAAATAATAACCGCTTCTTATTGTGCGCTTAAGTGCAATTTATTTTCCTCTTATCCTGACCTTTGTTACAGTGACACGAGTTGTCAGCCAGGGATGTCAGGCGTGATAAGGTGGAAAAGCTCGTGCATGTGAAAAATACTTTTTACACAACAACCATTACTGTCATCATTGTCTCGTTGATCATCTCGTTGTCGCTTGCGGTCCAAATTACCACGTCCAGACAGCAGTCAATTCAGCAAATTAATACCGGCGTTGCTAACCTGAGCCATACCCTGGATGTTTATACTGAGGGGATCATGCGTCAAAGCGAAATGCTGATCACCACCATTTCAGACATGATCGACATTTATGGTATGACCCCGGAACAGGCGACCAATATTCAGCGGATAATAGAAAACCAGGATAATCTTCTTAGCCAGATTAACAATGTGGTTATTTACGATGTCAATGGTGACATCTTCACGGCATTGTACGGACGTTTTTCCGGGCCGCGAAAAGGGGCTGACAGATCGTTTTTTATCTATCACAAGGAAAATAAAAGTCAGCAGATTTTTATTGGCCAGCCGGTCGTGAGCAGAACGAACGGGAAATGGGTGATTACGATCAGTCGACGGCTTGAAACGCAGACCGGAGACTTTAACGGCGTTGTCGTGGTGACGCTTGGAATCGAAAATTTTCTGGCACTCTACGGGCAGATTAATATTGGCCATGCTGGTGTCATTGGCCTCACGACACAATCCGGCGTGTTGCTGGTTCGCTATCCGTTTAAAAATAACTACATTGGCGCGATTGTTTCAGACTCACCCCTGTTCAGAGAATACCTGAAGGTACAAAATTCCGGGATTGCCAGCTCGGT
This sequence comes from Enterobacter sp. T1-1, assembly GCF_000710795.1. Classification (NCBI taxonomy): domain Bacteria; kingdom Pseudomonadati; phylum Pseudomonadota; class Gammaproteobacteria; order Enterobacterales; family Enterobacteriaceae; genus Enterobacter; species Enterobacter sp. T1-1. The sequence goes on from NZ_JALW01000005.1 coordinate 132,169, forward strand.
TTCGCGGTTTGATAAAGTCGAACGCATTTTCGCTTTTGAGAAAAACAAACGTTACGGATTGGTCACCACCGTTGCAGTGAGTAAAGAAGAAGCACTTGCAGCCTGGCGTAAGCAGGCCATTCAGCTCGCCGTACTCATTCTTATTTTTACCGTGGCGCTTATCGTCGCGTCTTATTTCCTCTATTCAGATCTGTCCAGAAAAACCAGAGATAACAAAGAGCTCAAGATAATAGCCTCTGAAGATGCGCTGACGGGGCTTTTCAACCGCCGCACGTTTGATGAAAAAATTCTGTCTGAAATCGCCACGTGTGCGGATAACGACACGCCAATTTCTATCCTCATTGTCGATGTCGATTATTTCAAAAAATACAATGATAACTACGGTCACCCAGAAGGAGACCGATGCCTTACCCTACTGGGGAATAGCCTCAGAGAGAGCCTCACCCGCAACAACCAGCTTGTGGCGCGTTATGGCGGCGAAGAGTTTGCGCTGATCCTGCCAGACGCCGATATTCAGGAAGCCATCCGCCTGGCCCAGACGATCATCCGCAATGTATTTTCACTGCATATTGAGCATGCCTTTAGCCCCTTTGGACGGGTAACGGTCAGCGTCGGGGTGTCAACCGCACGTGCCGTTGACATTGCAGGCAGCCAGCAGAACATTATTATTGCGGCTGACCAGGCGCTCTATCAGGCAAAACGCGTAGGACGCAACCGCTATGCCTTTATCGCCGTATAAGCGGGCAAAAAAATGCCCACTAAAGCGTGGGCAAAAATACTGGAAGCAATGTGAGCAATGTCGTACTGAATACCTGAGTGTTTAACTCAACTATTCAGTGTTGAGAAAGATAATCTTTCTCATCTTAAGTTGCAACCCCACATTTCGTGTGGTGCGGTTTTGGATACTAAATGCGCACTCTCTCGCTGTGATACTAATCACAAATTTCCTTTCCCGGATCCTGTGCTATCCTTTTTGTGTCGTTGATTTAATGACAAAAACCATACAGAGAGGAAAGTTATGGGAATTTTATCCTGGATTATCTTTGGGCTTATTGCGGGTATTCTGGCGAAGTGGATCATGCCGGGCAAAGATGGCGGTGGTTTTATCGTTACCGTGATACTGGGTATTGTCGGCGCGGTCGTCGGCGGCTGGATCAGTACGCTGTTCGGGTTTGGCAAAGTTGACGGTTTCAACTTCGGCAGTTTTGCTGTCGCCGTGATCGGCGCGTTGGTTGTTCTGTTTATCTACAGAAAAATCAAAAGCTAAGTTTGATAAGCGTTAAAAAAGGCTGCCAGATGGCGGCCTTTTTACGTTGCGGTGTTACCACCAGCCAAATTGCGTGCCAGCAACGGCGACGATGGCGACGAGCAGCATAATGAGGGTGGTTTTTCTCATTTATGCTCCCGGAGCCGCGTAACCACCGACAAAAAACCATGCTAAAAAAACCACCGCCGTTATAAAAATAACGACCGGGAAGAGGATCCCTATTCTCATGCCATCACCTGTTTTGGTTTTCAGAATGCCGTAGAGTGTACGGGGTTAATCCAAAACGTGAAAGCGCGTTTTGCCTTTACCCTTTTTATCCTGATACATCGCAACATCCGCGACGCGTAATGCGCTGTCCGGATCCATCCCGGCAGGATCAACTTCGACAACTCCCAGGCTTGCACCCGGGTACACAATACTCACACTGCCCAACCCGTATTGGCCGGCAATCCGGTCGCGAAGCCGCGCCCTGAGCAGGTTAATCTGGCCCTCATCAGCCTGATTTTCCGCTTTACTCAGGCAGGCTACCAGGAACTCATCGCCCCCCAGGCGGCCGATAATCTCGTCTTCGGTCTTTTCATCTGACAGACGTTTGCCGACTTCAATGAGGAATTGATCGCCTGCTTCATGCCCGTACTGGTCGTTAATCCGTTTAAAATCATCCAGATCGATAAAAGCGATAATTACGTTGCGTTTAAGGTGGCGGCCTAAAGAAAACAGAGTGTTGAGATCTTCAAAGATGGCGCGGCGGTTGGGTAAACCGGTGAGAACGTCGGTAAAGGAGTAGGCGATGAGCGCTGCATTCGCTTCTCGAAGTTGAGAAAGCAACGACTCTTTCTGAATATACTGGGCAATCAGCCCGGCAAAGAGTTTTAGCACGTGTTCGCCGCGTTCACTGAGCAGCTTCTTTTCCGTGCTGGTCGCACAGAGCGTGCCGTACAGGGAACCATCCGCCAGGTGAACCGGCACGCTCATGTACGTGGTAATACCGAGCGCTTTTGCGGCATCGCAATCCGCCCAGCGTTCAGGAACCTCGTTACTGAAAATGGTGTCACTGTCCAGCGCACGTTTGCACAATGTATCGCCCCAGGGCACGCTTAGTCCCTCCGGGATCTGCATCTGCTTACTGTTTCGGGCATACAAAATATGCTGAAGACGGGCATTGATATCGACCTTCGTCAGGTAGGTCGACTCCATTTCGGTCACAAGTTCCAGCATCTCCAGCAACTGGCGAACGAGACTTTCAAGGGATTGTTCCGTGGTGAGCGTTTCTGACACTCGGGCCAGGATGATATCTGACATGACGTAGGTTGACTCCCATGCACAAGACGTCTGCATCTGCATGTTATGCTGAAAATTTCGACTTCAGCCATAGTAAAACATGAATGGTGAGAATTTTATATATCCACCAGAAGCAGGCAGGGGAGAAAAAGGCCCCGTTGTTGAGACCGGGGCAAAGACATCTTGATTACGGAATGATGTTCTCTGGTCATAAGGAGAACACGCCTCACTATAGTGTTGAAAAGTGCAGTTAAAATGGAGAAATGATGGAGAAAGCGACGGCGACCCGTTACCCTTATCTTCTGATGATGTAAAAAGGATCAACACGATGAGATTTCTGCTTTTGGCTCTCGCGCTACCCCTGGCGGCCTGTACCACAAAAACGTCTCCACCTGTTGCCCCACCGCCGCCGCATAGGGTGGGGATGGCTAACCCTGCCTCTGTCTATTGTCTGGAAAAAGGGGGAGAGCAGATCCCAATCCAGAGCCCGCAGGGCGTGCGTACGGAGTGTAAATTGCCCGGTGGCGTAGTGATCGACGAATGGGAGCTCTACCGCCGCGATCATCCGCAACCCGCCAGGTGACAGCAGGACAAAGATTGCGATACACTTCTCTTTAGGATTATTCTTAGCCAGTTTCTGGCCACCGTTATCGTGAGAGAAGTATGTTTCAGCTTAAACCGGGCAGCATGGCGTTGATCATTGGTGCCCGCACGGCCTCAGGCCGTCGCAATGTGGGTAAATCCGTTGAGTTGTTTGGCCTTTGCCAGCCCGGCCAGCGCTTCGTTAACCCGGTCAATGGCGTGATGACGCAGCTGCCTGCCACAGCGGATCGCGCGCTCTGGCTGGTGACGGGCGATGTCTACGCCTTTGATAATCAGCACGGTTTTGCGTTTGTGCGCGCCGAACATCTGCTGCCGCTCACGCCGGATGAGGCACCGCAAACCTTCGATGCGCTGACGGCCAGTTAATCACAAATGGCGCAGCCAGTCGGCTAAGACTATTGCGTGATTCTGTTCGGTATTTTTCGCGGCGTAGAGAAGGGTTAAGGTTTGCTGTCTGGCGAGGGTTGCAAGACGCAATCCTTCGTCTTTATGCTGCGCCAGCTCTTCCCGATACGCCTGGCTGAAGGCAGCGAAATCAATGGTTTCACTGTGAAAGGCCTTACGTAACCCGTCAGAAGGCGTAAGCGCTTTGCACCATTCATCATGCACAAGGTCTGCTTTTTTCACCCCTCGCGGCCACAGTCTGTCCACCAGCACCCGATAACCATCCTCCGGGGCTGCCTGTTCATAGACGCGCTTGCACTGAATCATCATTTCCCCCTCCCAATTTAAGGTATTGTGATTATTGCAGAAGATCGGTAGTCTGAGGTTCCTTATGTTATCTGATAATACTCTGGCATAAGGAACCTTTCATGGAACACCTCCCGGTTAAAACGACGCTGCGCATTGCGCTGGTTGGCGATTACAATCCCGATGTGATTGCGCACCAGGCGATCCCGCTGGCCATAGATGATGCTGCTGCAGTACTGGATCTCACCGCTGATTACGACTGGCTTGCGACGACGGAGCTGACCAGCCCTGAAGATCTGGTGGGTTACGATGCCATCTGGCTGGTTCCTGCAAGCCCCTACAAAAATACCGAAGCCGCCTTTATCGCTGCACGCTACGCGCGCGAAAACAGCATTCCGTTTCTCGGCACCTGCGGCGGTTTCCAGCATGCATTGATTGAGTATGCGCGTAATGTGCTCGGCTGGAGCGATGCGGCGCACGCCGAAACGGACACCGAAGGCTCAATGGTAATTGCGCCGCTGACCTGCTCGCTGGTGGAAAAAACCGATGCGATTGAACTGCGTAACAACACGCTTATTGCGAAAGCCTACGGCAAGCCGGAAATTGAAGAGGGATATCACTGCAACTACGGCGTATCCCCGGAATTTGCGCAGGAGCTGGAGAGCGGTGATATGCGCGTGACGGGCTGGGACGAGCAGGGGGAAATCCGTGCCGCAGAGCTGGTCACCCATCCGTTCTTCGTGATTACCTTATTCCAGCACGAGCGTGCTGCGCTGGCGGGGCGTCCGGTGGTGTTGGTACAGGCGATGCTGCGTGCGGCACGGGGATAAATAACAGGCAGACCGTCAGGTCTGCCACTGTTTTTAGCGGGGCGTGATCTCCCGGTCGCGCCCGGCAAGCATGCCGCAGATGGCCATCAACACCGAGGCCAGCGCGCAGGCCAGAAGGGGGATCTGCCAGTCACCGGCGGTATCGTGAATTTTCCCCATCAGCGGAGGCCCGCAGGCGGCCAGCAGATAACCAATCGACTGCGCCATACCGGACAGTGCCGCCGCCTGATGAGCAGAGCTGGCGCGCAGGCCGATGAACGTCAGACCGAGGATCATCGTTGCTCCGGTGCCAAAGCCAAACACCAGCGTCCACACGACCGCCAAAGCCGGTGCAAACCAGAAACCGGCCGCACTCACTGCGCACATCAGGGCTACGGCACCGGCGATCCCGCGTTGATCGTTCAGGCGATGCAGGATCAGCGGCACGGCAAGGCCCGGAATGGCCGTGGCCAGCTGTAAGAGCCCGTGCATGGAGCCTGCCTGCGCTTCGCTGTAGCCGTGGCTGAGTAATATCGCGGGTAACCAGCCGATGATGACGTAGTAAATCAGCGAGTTAATGCCGAGAAAGAGCGTCACCTGCCAGGCGAGGGCAGCACGCCATATGGCGCGGTTGTGCAGCGCCCCTGCACCGGTCACCGTAGCGACCTGCTTCTGGCGCCACTGCGGCAGCCAGAGCAGCAGCGCCAGCAGGGGAAAGATCATCAGCATCAGCAGCGCGCCATGCCAGCCTGCGGCTCCCTGGGCGAGAGGAACAATCAGCGCCGAACCGAGCGCCGCCGAAACGCCCATCGTCAGGGAATAGGCCCCGGTAAGGCGGGCAACCTGGCCGGGAAAGTCGCGTTTGATTAAGCCCGGTAACAGCACATTCCCGAGCGCGATACCGCAACCTATCACCGCCGTGCCGGTAAACAGCAGGGCCGCGGAGGGCAGAGAGCGCACGGCAATCCCGGCGCAGATCAGCAGCAGGGCGAGGAACAGGCTGCGCTCCATGCCGATACGCCGTGCTACGCCCGCGGCAAGCGGCGAGACAAGGGCAAACGCTAATAGCGGCAGGGTGGTTAGCAGGCCGGTTTGCGCGGTGGTTAATCCATATTCAAGGCGAATGGTATCGAGCAGCGGCGCTGCGCCGGTAAAGGTGACGCGAAGCGTCGTGGCAATCATCAGAATGCCGGCGATCAGCAGCGCGCCTTTGCGAGTAGCAGTAGTCATTGTTTTCTCATACGTTCAGGCGAGCGCACACAATACCGATTTTCGCCGTGGTTGAAATCAGGCTAAAATGACAGTTTATCGCTAATATCGGACAACCTGATGAACGGTCTGGGACTCGACGGCTACGATCCCGATAGCCAATTCGATGCCGCGGTCGCGTTTCGCATCCGCGTGGTAGCGCAGGAGCAATATATTCCGCTCCATCAGCACCGCAAAGGGCAGATGATTCTGGCGCTGGGTGGTGCAATCACCTGTGAGGTAGAAAATGCCATGCTGATGGTTCCGCCCCAGTATGCCGTGTGGATCCCCGGGCAGATGCCCCACAGCAACAGGGCCACGCCAGGCGCGCAGCTCTGCTTTTTGTTTATTGAACCGGGTGCCGTCAGTCTGCCGGACCGGTGCTGTACCCTGAAAATATCGCCGCTGGTGCGGGAGCTGATTCTGTCGCTGGCGGGAAAAACGCGTGAGCAACTGCCGCTTGCCACCACCTCGCGTCTGGTGGATGTGCTGTTTGATGAACTGCCGCTCCAGCGGCAGGAGCATTTACAGCTGCCCGTTTCCCCTCATCCAAAAATTCGGTTTATGAGCGAAAAGATGGCGGAAGAGCCCGCCGCGTGGCAGACGCTGGCGCAATGGGCGAACCACTTTGCCATGAGTGAGCGCAACCTGGCGCGGCTGGTGGTCAAAGAGACGGGCTTAAGCTTTCGCCGCTGGCGTCATCAGCTGCAGTTGATTGTGGCGTTGCAGCTGCTGATTGGCGGGAAGTCAGTTCAGCAGGTGGCGCAGTCACTTGGTTATGACTCCACCACCGCCTTTATTACGATGTTTAAAAAGGGGCTGGGGCAAACGCCCGCGCGCTATATTGCCAGCCTGACTACGACTTCCCAATAAACAGCGAAACCAGCCCGGCGGCAATGAGCGGGCCCACCGGAACGCCGCGAAAGAGCGCCACGCCAAGCACCGTTCCCACCAGCAGGCCAGCCACCAGCGAGGGCTGGCTGCTCATCAACGTGACGCCGCGACCACCCAGCCATGACACGAAAATCCCCACCGCGATAGCCACCAGTGATTTCCAGTTAACAAACGAGTGCAGCAGCGTTGAGGCCGGAAGCGTGCCGCTGGCAATGGGGGCCATCACCCCAATGGTCAAAATGATTATCCCGATCGTCAGGCCTTGTTTTTCTATCCACGGGAAAAAAGTGTTTAACGGGGTGACGCGCACAATGATCAACACCAGGATCGAGATGGCGACGGTGGTGTTATGGCTGATAAAGCCGAGTGCAGCGAGTGCCAGTAGAATAAGCAGAGTAGGGTCAAACATGAGGAGTCCTTGCCAGAATAGTAAGCCTGCTTACTTTACGCGGAAAAACGGCTGACGACAGCGTTTTAAAAAAATAGGGTATTGTCATATCCGTGTCATTTGCAGGGGATAAAACGGCATCAGGCATCGCAAAGGGTTGCTAAAGATGAACGATCACATGTTTGTTGAAACGCTGATTATCTCCTCATCGTTTTTCGCTATTGCGGTGATTTTGATCGCATCAGTTCTGTTTCTGGAAAAGAGAGGCTGACAGAGGCGTCAGCCATCACGGTCACGCTTTACGAAACGTCACCAGTTCAGGGCGGGCAATGCGCAGATAATCCTGGGTATCCATGATCACGGATTTTTCCAGCAGACCGGCATTGAACGCGATTTCGTCAAAACGCTCGAACAGGAGCGGGTCGGCGACCAGCGTCAGATCCGGATGGAAGCTAAACGGTGGGATAGCGCCAAACACGCAGGCGGTCAAATGATCGACTTCAGCCGGGCTTGCGAGAGAGGCTTTTAAGCCGCCGAAATGGCTGGCAAGCTGGCTCAGGTCGGCCTGCTGGTCAGCGGCCAGGATTGCCAGAACGTGTTTTTTTACACCATTTCCCTTCACTTTGCAGACCAGCGCTTTTGCGCCTTGCCCCAGATCGGTTCCGCGGATTTCGCTTACCGCTTCGCATTTTCCTACGGCCTCGTGCTCCATCACGCGAAAGCGCGCACCTTGCTGCGTTAACAGCGAAATGAGTTGCTGGTGGGTAGCCGTACCCTTAACCTCATCAGACATAGTCAGTTTACCTGTTATCTGCCAATACGCAGTTTCCAACAGTAGCACAGATCTTTTTGCGAAGGGGATGGACGAAAGGGAAAGAAAACAGCCAGCGTGTCGCTGGCTGTGTGGTCAGGCATTGCTGGTGGCCGATTGCTTGTGGAACAGCTCCCTGAACACCGGATAGATATCATCCTGGTCACGGATGTGTTGCATGGCGAAATTTTCGAACATCGATTGCAGATGTTCATATTCACGCCACAGCGTCTGGTGAGCACGACGCGTGATTTCGATATAGCTGTAGTAACGCACCACCGGCAAAATTTTCTTCGCCAGAATGTCGTGACACAGCGGCGAATCATCCGCCCAGTTGTCGCCATCCGACGCCTGCGCAGCATAGATGTTCCACTGAGCCGGATCGTAACGCTCTTTCACCACCTCATCCATCAGCTTCAGGGCGCTCGATACGATGGTGCCGCCGGTCTCCTGCGAGTAGAAGAACTCATGTTCATCCACCTCTTTGGCCTGGGTGTGGTGGCGGATATAAACCACTTCCACGTTCTTATAGGTTCTGCTCAGGAACAGATAGAGCAGAATGTAAAAACGCTTCGCCATATCCTTGGTGGCCTGGTCCATTGAACCGGAGACGTCCATCAGACAGAACATGACAGCCTGGCTCGAAGGCTCCGGCCGTTTTTCGTAGTTTTTATAGCGCAGGTCGAAGGTATCAATAAACGGTACCCGCTCAATCTTCGCCCTCAGCTCGGCAATCTCTTTACGCAGGCGCTCCTCTTCCAGCAGTTGCGCCGGTTCTGTGTTTTCTACCACCTTCAGGCTGCTTTCCAGTTCGCGCAGCTCCCGCCGTTTACCGGCCGTCATGGCCGTGCGCCGCGCCAGCGAGTTCTGAAGCGAACGAACGACGCTGATATTGGCCGGTACGCCGTTCGCGGTATAACCCGCGCGATGGGTTTTGTATTCGTTAAGCTGACGGTGCTGGTTCTTTTTCAGATTAGGCAGCGCCAGATCCTCAAAGAGCAGGTCGAGATACTCATCTTTTGAGATCTGAAAGACGAATTCATCCTGACCTTCACCATCCTGACTGGCCTGTCCTTGACCGCTTCCAGAACCGCCGCCGCCTCCTTGTGGGCGCTCGATTCTGTCGTTCTGAACGAAGTGGTCATTACCTGGGTGTACGCGATGGCGCAGGCCGCCACGCCCCTGATGAAACATCGGTTCGCTGATGTCATCGGTGGGGATGGAGACAGACTCGCCGCTGTCGACGTCGGTTACCGAGCGTTTGTTGATGGCCTCGGAGATCGACTGTTTAATTTGCGCTTTGTAACGGCGCAAGAAGCGCTGGCGATTCACCATGCTCTTGTTTTTGCCGTTCAGACGCCGGTCAATAAACCAGGTCATATACCCCCCGTACTGCATTTGCCAACTTGCATTTTGTCGGCCCGGTGAGCGTTAAACGCTACCGGGCACTTGTTTTAAGACGATTTCCGTACGCGCAGATACCATTCGCAAAGCAAACGAACCTGTTTGCGGGTGTAGCCTTTTTCCATCATACGGTCGACAAAATCGTCGTGTTTTTTCTGCTCGTCAGTTGAGGTTTTGGTGTTAAACGAAATGACGGGTAACAGCTCCTCGGTGTTAGAGAACATTTTCTTCTCGATGACCGTGCGCAGTTTCTCGTAGCTGGTCCAGTTCGGATTACGACCGTTGTTATGCGCTCTGGCACGCAGTACGAAGTTCACAATCTCGTTACGGAAGTCTTTCGGGTTGCTGATCCCGGCAGGCTTCTCTATTTTTTCTAGCTCCGCGTTCAGGGATTCACGGTCAAACAGCTGTCCGGTATCCGGGTCGCGGTACTCCTGATCCTGGATCCAGAAGTCAGCATAGGTGACATAACGGTCAAAGATGTTCTGGCCGTATTCTGAATAGGATTCCAGGTAGGCCGTCTGGATCTCTTTGCCAATGAACTCGGCATATTTCGGGATCAGATAACCTTTCAGGAACTCAAGGTAACGTTCCGCCTGCTCCTGTGGGAACTGCTCGCGTTCAATCTGCTGCTCCAGCACATAGAACAGGTGGACCGGGTTGGCCGCCACTTCCGCATGGTCGAAGTTAAACACGCGGGAGAGGATCTTAAACGCGAAACGCGTGGACAGACCGTTCATGCCCTCGTCGACACCCGCGTAATCGCGGTACTCCTGATACGACTTCGCTTTCGGGTCGGTATCTTTCAGGCTTTCCCCGTCATACACGCGCATTTTGGAGTAGATGCTGGAGTTTTCCGGCTCTTTCAGACGCGACAGGATGGAGAAGCGCGACAGCGTTTCCAGCGTGCCCGGTGCGCATGGCGCATGCATCAGCTCACTGTGGTTAAGCAGTTTTTCGTAAATTTTGATCTCTTCGGAGATCCGCAGGCAATAAGGCACTTTGACGATGTACACACGGTCAAGGAACGCCTCATTGTTTTTGTTATTACGGAAGGAGACCCACTCTGATTCGTTCGAGTGCGCCAGGATGATGCCGTTGAACGGCAGGGCAGAGATACCTTCCGTCCCGTTGTAGTTCCCCTCCTGGGTGGCCGTCAGCAGCGGATGCAGCACTTTTATGGGTGCTTTAAACATCTCGACGAATTCCATAATGCCCTGGTTTGCCCGGCACAGTGCGCCGGAGTAGCCGTAGGCATCCGGGTCATTCTGGGCGTAATTTTCCAGCTTACGGATATCGACTTTCCCGACCAGTGCCGAGATGTCCTGGTTGTTCTCATCACCCGGTTCCGTTTTGGCGATGGCGATCTGCTCCAGAATGGATGGCCACACTTTCACGACGCGGAATTTGGTGATATCGCCACCAAACTCATGCAGGCGTTTCGCCGCCCACGGCGACATGATGGTGCCGAGATAACGACGCGGAATGCCGTACTCTTTATCCAGAATTTGCGCATCTTCCTGCGGGTTAAACAGGCACAGCGGATGGTCGTTCACTGGGCTGCGTTCACCGTTGGCGCTCAGTACATAGATAGGTACGCGCTGCATCAGCGATTTCAGCCGTTCAGCCAGCGACGATTTACCGCCACCCACCGGGCCGAGTAAATAGAGGATCTGTTTCTTCTCTTCCAGACCCTGAGCAGCATGCTTCAGGTAGGAGACGATTTGCTCGATGGCATCTTCCATGCCATAGAACTCTTCAAACGCCGGGTATCGGGCGACCACCCGATTCGAAAAGAGACGGGAAAGCCGTGGTTCCTGGGCAGTATCAACCATGTTTGGCTCACCAATAGCCATCAATAGCCGTTCTGCCGCGTTGGCATAGGCACTGCGATCTTGCCGACAGATGGTAAGAAACTCCTGCAGTGTGAACTCTTCGTCCTTGGCAGCTTCATAGCGCTGGCGATAGTGATCGAATATATTCATGGCATGCCGTCCTTTCGTTTTTTAGCACAGGATAAGAGCCGTTCGTATGAGTAGTGGAGGCTCCCGGAAGAGAATCTCTCGCACCTCACTGCCAGAGCAGCAACCTGTGTGCCAGGTCAGACGCTAAGAACCGCGGGGCGTGCAGGAAAACTCTTCTTAAATTAAAGCGTAGATGGCATTTGCAAAACTTGCATGCTGATAAAATCTAATTTCAATGACATATCAATAACTCATCCAAAAATATCCATTGCCGTTATATGTCATACGGGCATTTTTCACCCTGCGGTCACAGAAGTGAAAACGGCCTGTCATCTGAAAAATGAAAAATAGCGGGTTAATCAAACTGATTAGCAGGCAAAAAATTTGGGGAAGTACGGGTCTGGCGGTTACACTTCTCCCGCTGATTATTTGACTACAGGAAAGAATGGATTGTGACCAAACTCAAACTTCTGGCATTGGGCGTACTCGCCGCGACCGCAGTTAGCACCGCACAGGCGGAAAGCCAGTGGACGGTAGGTGCGGGCGTTGGCGTCATTAACAGCCCGTATAAACAGTATGATCGTGATGTTTATCCCGTTCCGGTTGTCACCTATGAAGGCGATAACTTCTGGTTCCGTGGACTGGGCGGCGGCTACTATCTCTGGAACGATACGGCCGATAAGCTCTCCATTATGGCCTACTACGATCCGACGCACTTCAAACCGGGTGACAGCGACAGCCACGCCCTGCGTCGACTCGACAAGCGTAAGAGCACCATGATGGCGGGTCTCTCTTATGTGCATAACACCGAATATGGCTTCCTGCGTACCGCGCTGGCGGGAGACACGCTGGATAACAGCAACGGCTTTATCTGGGATCTGGCCTGGCTCTATCGCTACACGAACGGTGCGTTAACCCTGACGCCAGGTATTGGTGTGCAGTACAACAGTGAGAACTACAACGACTACTACTATGGCGTCTCTAAGAATGAGTCCCGTCGTAGTGGTCTGAAGAGCTACAGCGCAGATGATGGTTGGGATCCGTACCTGGAGCTGACCGCGAGCTACAACTTCCTGGGTGACTGGAACGTATACGGTACTGGCCGTTACGAGCGTCTGAGCGACGAAGTGAAAGACAGCCCAATGGTCGACAAGTCCTGGGCGGGTATTTTCTCTGTCGGTGTGACCTACAAGTTCTGATTGCGCATTAAAACAGTGCAATCTTTGCATTATAACGGGGCGCTTGCGCCCCGTTTGCATTGTGCTGGTGCGGTCAAAATAATACCGCGTCTTAGCGCTTCACAATGCGAATAGTTTGCCCTAAGCGAGACGGTTTTTCTTCGCTGGCTTTTTGCGCCGTAGTGACGCAGGCCGTTTCGACGCAGACAAACGTTTTGTAACCGTCATCGGGCACATCGGCCATGCTTACTGAGAGCGCCGGACCTGGGTTCCAGCCCACCACGTTGCTGTGATGATGGTGAATCACTTCGATGCCACGGTTGAGGGCGCTGTCGTGGATCACGTTGCACGCTTCCGGATGCAGGTAAACGCGGTCGGTACGGTCAGGGAAGGTCTGCACGCCGTCGCTGAGTTTCCCTTCTTTTGCATTGTCCACTTTGTCGATATAGGTATCGCCAAGGCCGCTCACTTTTACCGCGCTGATATCACCCACGTTGAAGTAGGTGTGCAGGGCAGAGGTCGTTTCAAACTCGCCGTGCGCTTCCAGCTCAATCTCGCAGGTTTTACCCAGCTTGAAGCGGGCGTACAGGGTAAACTCGTGCGGCCACAGCGCACGGGTCTCGTCATTGGCCTGAAGCTCAAAGGTCAGCACGGCACCGTTATCATCTTCGTTATGCGCTTTCAGGGTCCACTGCTGGTTGCGGGCAAAACCATGAGAAGGCAGTCCCTGCTGCGCTGACGGGCCAAACCATGGCCAGCAGACAGGCACGCCGCCGCGGATCGCCGCTCCTTTTTTGAAAGAGGTCGCATCGCTCAGCCACAGCACTTCCGTTTCACCTTCCGGTTTCCAGGAGAGCAGGTGGGCGCCGTTCAGCGCAACGGAGGCTTTCACACGCGGGTGGTCAACGACGATAACATCAGCGCCATCAATCTGGCGACGGGAGAGCACAGGGGTAAGTTGTTCGACTACCGGAAGTGCAAAAATTTTATTAATCATTACGCAATCCTCTGTCTAAAAACAATAAAAAAGGCGACCGAAGTCGCCTTTTAGGATCAAGAACTCATCTCAACTTATTTGGAGATGTGAGCGATCAGGTCCAGTACTTTGTTAGAGTAGCCGGTTTCGTTGTCGTACCAGGATACCAGTTTAACGAAGTTGTCGTTCAGTGCGATACCTGCTTTAGCATCGAACACGGAAGTACACACTTCGCCGTTGAAATCGGTAGATACAACGTCGTCTTCGGTGTAACCCAGAACGCCTTTCATTGGGCCTTCGGAAGCAGCTTTGATTGCTTTCTTGATGTCTTCGTAAGAAGCAGCTTTTTCCAGACGAACGGTCAGGTCAACAACGGATACGTTAGGAGTTGGAACGCGGAACGCCATACCAGTCAGTTTGCCATTCAGTTCTGGCAGTACTTTACCTACAGCTTTAGCAGCACCGGTAGAGGATGGGATGATGTTCTGAGCCGCGCCACGGCCGCCACGCCAGTCTTTGTGAGACGGGCCATCAACGGTTTTCTGAGTAGCGGTGGTCGCGTGAACGGTAGTCATCAGACCTTCGATGATGCCGAAGTTGTCGTTGATAACTTTTGCCAGCGGTGCCAGGCAGTTGGTGGTGCAGGATGCGTTAGAAACGATATCCTGGCCAGCGTAAGTTTCGAAGTTAGCACCACGAACGAACATTGGGGTGTTGTCTTTGGAAGGACCAGTCAGAACAACTTTTTTCGCACCCGCGGTGATGTGTTTACGCGCAGTTTCGTCGGTCAGGAAGATACCGGTTGCTTCAGCAACAACGTCAACACCGATTTCGTTCCATTTCAGGTTAGCTGGGTCTTTCTCAGCAGTAACGCGGATGGTTTTGCCATTAACAACCAGGTGGCCGTCTTTCACTTCAACGGTGCCGTCGAAACGACCGTGAGTTGAGTCGTACTTCAGCATGTACGCCATGTATTCAGCGTCCAGGAGATCGTTGATACCAACGATTTCGATGTCAGAACGTTTCTGAGCAGCACGGAAAACAATACGGCCGATACGGCCAAAACCGTTGATACCTACTTTGATAGTCATATATTCCACCAGCTATTTGTTAGTGAATAAAAGGTTGCCTGTAAAATTACAAAAACCTTACGCAGCGTCAAGCGGAATCGTGTCAATCATTGCGACAAATCAATCCTGTGACTAACGTTTGTGCGACTGACTCGCCTCACTTTCCCTTTGAGCTAGCAACCACATGGGGGCTGCGCCCGGAATTTTAAAGGCCTCGCAGGATAAATATGTGAGCATGATCACAATTGCCTGACCGCCTTTTCGCGACACATAAGTTTAGATCAAAAGTGCACGCAAGGGTGTTAATGTTTTGTTAGAATCCGGGTTAAAAGGTGTCTGTTTCTACAGCGAGATGTAAGCATATGTCGAACCAACGTAACCCTGACGATTTGAAAAAAAACCTCACAGAAATGCAGTTTTACGTGACGCAGAATCACGGCACGGAGCCGCCATTTACCGGGCGTTTACTGCATAACAAACGCGATGGCGTATACCATTGCCTGGTCTGTGACGCCCCGCTGTTCAATTCACAAACGAAATACGATTCTGGCTGCGGCTGGCCGAGTTTTTACGAGCCGGTGAGCGATGACGCGATCCGCTACTTAACTGACTCGTCGCATGGGATGGTGCGTACCGAAATTCGCTGCGGCAACTGCGATGCGCACCTGGGGCATGTCTTCCCGGATGGCCCTCAGCCAACGGGCGAGCGTTTCTGCGTTAACTCAGCTTCTCTGAGCTTTAGCGACGATGAAAACGGCGATCAGATTAAAGGTTGAAAAAACGATTCAGCAAATTATTCCTTTGAAAGGGAGAGATCGTGAATATTGATGACATGATTAACGGTATGACGCCGGAAGTTTATCAGCGTCTGGTCACCGCCGTTGAGCTGGGGAAATGGCCTGATGGCGTTGCCTTAACCCCGGAGCAAAAAGAGAACAGTCTGCAGCTGGTCATGCTGTGGCAGGCGCGCAACAATACCGATGCGCAGCACATGACAATCGATACCAACGGCCAGATGGTGATGAAGAGCAAGCGTGAACTGAAGGAAGAGTTTGGTATCACGCCAAAGCCGATTGCGACGATGAAAATACAATAACGGTGTGGGTTGATGCCCTCACTTAACCCTCTCCTTGTGGGAGAGGGTTTGATTGCCTCACTACTTGTGCGAGATCCCGAGCGACTCCGCCAGCTGCTTCGCTAACTGGTTATTATCATCCGCCCCATACTCCCAGAACATTGCGCCTGCCAGACCTTTCTCTTTGATATAGTCCGCTTTGATAGCGACGGAACGTGGATTCTCATACGAGAGGGCAAACAGATCCTTCCCGTCGGCGCCCTTCACGGAAAGCCACGGCACTTTCGCCTGGTCGTCCCAGTGTTCAGTAAAGCGCTTTTGCGGGTCGTTTAGCAGTTTCTTCACGATATCGTTGTACTTCACGTAGGTATCTTTGGTCAGGTCATAACCAAGTGATCGGAACAACCCGATCTCCTGAGGGCCGAAATAAGGCTGTGTCACCGGATTGTTTTGCGCATCGGGCTTACTCCAGTCAATGCCCGGTTCCACAGCGCGTTTTGGCACACGCCCATAGAAACCAATCCCAAGGTTCATCTGCTGTGGCTTCAGCCCCGCGGCCAGATAATTGTTCACCACAAAATCGACGCTGTATTTATCTGCTGCCGCCACGGTCGGCCAGGCGCTGGAGTCATACAGGTTCGCGTTAAAATACTGAGTGCCGTACGCCATGTCGTAGGTCATCAGGTTGATATAGTCGAGAAGGGGAGCGATGGCTTTCACATCGACCCAGCTTTTCGGACTTTCCGCATTGGCCCCAACCGCAATCGTGACCAGTTTTTTCTGCCCGAAGGCGGCACGCAGCTCTTTCAGCAGGGCGGTGAAGTTATCCCGGTCAGCAGGCGTGCTTGCGACCAGCCCCCATGCGCCGTTTACCGGGTACTCCCAGTCAAGGTCGATCCCGTCCAGACCGTATTTCTCAACAATCTCCTGCGCCGAGCGGATAAACACCGCGCGGCTCTCTTTGGTGGCTGCTGCGCCCGAGAAACCGCGGGCACCCCAGCCGCCGACGGAAAGCAGAACGTTTAAATTCGGGTTTTGTTTACGAAGCTGTGGGATAAGCGCCAGGTCGGACGCCACTTTCGGAGATAACCAGATCTGATGCAGCTTCGCCGGATCTTTCAGTGCGGCGTTGGTTTCGTCTTTTTCGTTATTGTAGATAAGGCCAAACGAATAGTTCAGGTGGGTGATCTGGCGGACATCAAGCGTATTGATATCGCCGCCGGGTCCGGCAGTGACATCACCACCGCCGTTGAAGTAGCCCACGGACATCAGGGGAGCGGCGTAAGCAACTGACGCGCTAAGCAAGGGTAAAGCTGCCAGCAATGGCAAACGTTTCATAGGTGTTCCTCTTTGACAGAATAAAAATAACCACGCCACAGAAAAAGCGTGGCGAAAAAACAGCCTGAAAAGCATAGCATTGCCGCTTCGCTGGTGATGCGAGGGAGTTCACTTTATGGGGATCGGAGTGGAAATACCGGGAAAGGCGAAGCCGCCCCCCCGGCATAAAAGACTACGCCTGCGTCTCCAGCCAGTCTGCCAGCGTATACAGCGTCGCGCCTTCAGCGGCCATATCCATAAACGCCTGCGCGCTGTCCTGCGGTTGAATGTTCACCCCGCGACAGCCGTCGGTGATGACGCTGACCGTATAACCCAACTGGAGCGCGTCCAGCACGGTAAACTTCACGCAGTAATCGGTTGCCAGACCCAGCACAATCAGCTCGGTGATTTCGTGGTGACGTAACCACGCGTCCAGCGCCGTTTTCTGACGATGTCCGTTATCGAAAAAGGCGCTGTAGCTGTCAATAGCCGGGTTTTCGCCTTTATGAAACACCGCGTCGATGGCTTTCTGATTCAGCAGCGGATGTAGCGCGGCGCCTTCCGTTTGCTGCACGCAGTGATCGGGCCAGAAGGTTTGCGCCAGACCGTCGAGCTCACCCTGGCTGAAGGGTTCAACGCCGTGCTGGCTGGCAAAACTGCCATGGTTGGCTGGATGCCAGTCCTGGCTTGCGACAACGGCTTCACCGCGCAATTTACACCAGTCAATCAGGGTATTGGCCACGTCGACCGTGCTGTCACCTTCTGCGACGGCCAGTGCGCCGCCCGCGCAGAAATCATTTTGCAAATCGACCAGTAACAGGGCGCGTTGCTTCATGAGGCCTCCTTATTCGTCCGGGGTCAGTTCGCCGCGCAGGTTTTGCATCATGGCGCTGCGAATGGACTGGATGTCCAGATCCTGACTCAGTAAATAATGAAGTTTAGTCAGTGTGGCCTCGACGGTCATATCGAATCCGCTGATCACCCCCGCATGCGCCAGAGCGTTACCGGTGGCATAGCCGCCCATATTGACCTTGCCGGACATACATTGCGTCAGGTTAACCACCACAATTCCGCGCTCGCTCGCTTCCTGTAGCTCTTTCAGGAATTCACTGTTCTGCGGCGCGTTACCCACACCGTAGGAGCGCAAAATCAGCGCTTTTACCGGCTGGCGCAGGAAGTTACGCACCACATCAGCAGAGATGCCCGGATAAATGGTTACCACACCGATCGGCTGCGGAGTGATCGGGTGAACGATCAGCTCGCCTGAGGTGGTCGGCGCAGGCGGCGTGCCCAGACGACGAATATGAATACCCGCTTCCAGCAGCGGTTGCAGGTTTGGAGAGGCGAAGGCGTCAAACCCATCGGCGTGCGCTTTGGTGGTACGGTTGCCACGATACAGACGGTTGTTGAAGAACAGCGAGACCTCGTTAATCGGGTAGTTCGCCGCCACATAGAGAGAGTTAAGCAGGTTAATCTGTCCATCCGAGCGCAGTTCCGCCAGCGGAATTTGCGAGCCGGTGACAATCACCGGCTTGCTCAGGTTTTCCAGCATGAAGGAGAGCGCCGAGGCGGTAAAGGCCATGGTGTCGGTACCATGCAGGATCACAAAGCCGTCGTACTGGTCGTAATGGGCTTTGATGTCATCCGCGATATGCTGCCAGTCTTCCGGCGTCATGTCGGAGGAGTCCATCAGCGGCTCGTACTCGTGGATGGTAAAGTCAGGCATTTCCGGGCGGTGGAATTCCGGCATCAGGGCAAGCTGACGTTGAAGATGACCGGACACAGGAATATAGCCGTTTTCAGAGCGCTGCATCCCGATGGTACCGCCAGTGTAGGCTACATAAATCGATTTCTTCTGCATGGTAGTGATTTCTTGTTCTTCAAAAGAAAAAAATCCCCTCTTCACCGGAAGAGGGGACGGGGTTTAACGTACGTTTGCGCAGGTCAGGCAAAACGCGTAACGACTTTGTGGATCATTAAACGCCGCGAGCTTATCGCTTTCCGCTTTCATCGCTTTAGCGGCCGTGGCGACAGGCGCTGGCAGATAAGCCTGCAGCGCTTCCGGCAACATGGCGCGCACGGAGACGGACATGCTGTCCATCACCATATCGAAGAACGACGGCTCATCCTGATAGTATTCAACATGCCACTGTTTGAGCTTCGCCAGTTCGGCGGCTTTCTTCACCGCGTCATCAAAGTCACCCAGGCTGTCGACCAGGCCGTTGCTCTTCGCATCCTGTCCTGTCCAGACGTGGCCCTGAGCAATTTCGTCGATCTGCTGCGGCGTCTTTTTACGCGAGTCAGCGACCAGCGTGATAAAGCGCTTGTAGCCATTCTCAATGCTGAGCTGCATCATCTCGGACACTTCAGGTGGCAGGGATTTGGTTACCGACACATCCGCCAGCGGTGAAGTGGCCACACCATCCGTATGCACACCCAGGTAATCCAGGCTGTTCTCTACCGTGTTGATCACCCCGAAGATGCCAATTGATCCGGTCAGGGTGCTTGGGTTAGCGACGATGTAGTTAGCCGGGGTTGAGATCCAGTAACCGCCGGAAGCCGCCATGCCGCCCATGGAAACCACCACCGGTTTACCTGCTGCACGCGCAGCGGCCAGCTCGGCGCGGATCACTTCAGAGGCGCTGACGCTGCCCCCCGGGCTGTTCACACGCAGCACAATCGCTTTCACTTTCGGGTCAAGACGAGCGTCACGGATCTGCGACGCGGTGGTATCACCCCCGACGTTCCCCGGTGTCTCCTGACCGTCCATAATTGCACCATTGGCAAAGACGACCGCAACGCTGTCACCGCTCTCATCCGGTTTTTTCGCCGCGTAATCGTACATGCTGATCGCGCTGTAATTTTTATCCTCTTTGCTCCAGCCGAACTGTTTGCTCAGGGACTTTTCGATCTCCGCGCTGGTTCCCAGGGCATCGACCAGCTTGTTATCAAGCGCATATTTCGCGGTATCGCCGTCAACCTTGCGCAAGCCGTCCAGCACGCCCTGAGCACCAGGGAAGACCTGTGCAGGGGTAATCTGGCGGTTACTGGCAACTGTGGTCAGGTAGTTCTGCCACAGCTCACCAATCCAGCGGCTGTCCGCTTCACGGGCGGCAGGCGACATGTCATCACGGATAAATGGCTCAACGGCAGATTTATACGTACCGACGCGGAAGACGTGGGTGGTGACCTTCAGCTTGTCGAGCAAAGATTTGTAGTAAAGCCCGTTCGTGGCAAAGCCGTGCAGGTCGACCGTACCCTGAGGTGAAAGCCAGATTTTATTGGCAAAGCTCGCCAGATAATATTGCCCCTGGCTGTAGCTGTCGCCTATTGCGATCACCGGTTTACCGCTGTCACGGAATTCACGCAGGGCTTTGCCGATGTACTGCATGGAAGGCTGGTCGGCCCCGGCAAAATCTTTCAGATCCAGCACGATACCCGTAATGTTGCGATCATCTTTTGCCTGACGAATGGTATCGACAATATCGAACAGGGAGTTTTCCTGCAGGCGGTCCGAGGTAGCGCCGAACAGCTGACGACCAATCACTCCCAGACGATTGCTGGTGGAAGGCTTATCGACAATCACGCCGGTGATGTCGAGCAGCAGCGCGCCGCGCGTCGAATGCTGTGACTGGTTTGCGTTACTGATGTGCATCCAGATGCCCGCGCAAACCAGCACCAGGAGGATGAACACGAGGTTCATCACCAGGTTGCGGACGAAATTGAGCAGTCGCCACGTCCATTTAAAGAAACCGGCAAAGATTCGCCAAAGGGTTCGCATGTATTCTCCCTAACCAGAAAATGACTGTTTCCGTCGCCACTGGACGGTAATGTTGGGTTATCGTAATGACCCAACCGCCACTTGTCAGCAGGAATCGCCTGCCAGGCTGTAACAAAATCTGCCGTCGTGTTAATTTTGTGAGTAAATTTCAAGAAAGGAGTTAACCAATGGACGCACTTGAACTGCTTGTTAACCGCCGTAGCGCGTCACGTCTGGCGGAACCTGCGCCAGCGGGTGAGCAGCTGGAGAACATTCTGCGTGCCGGTATGCGTGCGCCGGATCACGGCACACTTCAGCCGTGGCACTTCTTTATTATTGAAGGTGAAGGCCGCGAGCGCTTCAGCCAGCTGCTGGAGCAGGGGGCGGTTGCCGCCGGTCAGGATGAGAAAGGGATCGATAAAGCCCGTAACGCGCCGTTCCGTGCACCGATGATTATCGCCGTTGTGGCGAAGTGTCAGGCGGAGCATAAAGTGCCGGTCTGGGAGCAGGAGATGTCGGCGGGATGCGCGGTGATGGCGATGCAGATGGCCGCTGTTGCACAAGGCTTCAACGGTATCTGGCGTACCGGGCCACTGACTGAAAGCCCGGCGGTGCGCGACGGACTCAACTGCGGCGAGCATGACAAAATCGTCGGTTTCCTCTATCTCGGCACCCCTCAGCTTAAAGCCTCCAGCACCATTAGCGTGCCGGACACTACGCCTTTCGTCAGCCGTTTCTGATAACGCGCGCTAAACTGTCTGGATTCTGAGCATCTGCCGCAGAATTCAGACAGTCATACTTACCTCTTTAAGGAATGAGCGCTACCATAGCGCGATTGCATTGACAGGAGATGTCCATGAGCGAGCAAACCATTCGTTTAACGCAATACAGCCACGGAGCCGGTTGCGGTTGTAAAATTTCCCCCAAAGTGCTGGAAACCATCCTGCACAGTGAACAGGCGAAGTTTGTCGACCCGAACCTGCTTGTTGGCAACGAAACGCGTGACGATGCAGCGGTTTATGACTTGGGTAACGGCACCAGCATTATCAGTACCACTGACTTCTTTATGCCGATTGTCGATAACCCGTTCGATTTCGGGCGCATCGCGGCGACCAACGCCATCAGCGATATCTTCGCGATGGGCGGTAAACCGATTATGGCGATTGCGATTCTGGGCTGGCCGATCAACACCCTTGCGCCAGAAATAGCCCGCCAGGTGATTGAGGGCGGACGCTTTGCCTGCCAGCAGGCGGGGATTGCCCTGGCCGGTGGTCACTCTATTGATGCGCCGGAGCCGATCTTCGGTCTGGCGGTCACGGGCGTGGTGCCTACCGAGCGCGTCAAACGCAACAGCACCGCGCAGGCGGGTTGCAAGCTGTTCCTCACCAAGCCGCTGGGCATTGGCGTACTGACCACCGCCGAGAAAAAATCCCTGCTGAAACCCGAGCATAAAGGTCTGGCAACGGAAGTGATGTGCCAGATGAACCTGGCCGGTGCCGCTTTCGCCAATATCGACGGCGTGAAGGCGATGACAGACGTCACCGGTTTTGGCCTGTTGGGGCATCTCTCTGAAGTGTGTCAGGGCGCGGGCGTGCAGGCGCAGGTCTGGTATCAGGACGTGCCGAAGCTGCCAGGCGTGGAAGCGTACATTGCCCAGGGCGCCGTGCCGGGCGGTACTCAGCGTAACTTTGCCAGCTATGGTCATCTGATGGGCGAAATGCCTGAAGAGTGGCGTAACCTGCTGTGCGATCCGCAAACCTCGGGTGGTCTGCTGCTGGCAGTCACGCCGGAGTCAGAAGCCGAGGTGCAGGCAACGGCCGCCGAGTTTGGTATTACCCTGACGGCGATCGGCGAACTGGTGACCGCGCGCGGTGGCCGACCGATGATTGAGATCCGTTAATTCGATGCGGTTGTTTATTGCCGAAAAGCCGAGTCTGGCTCGTGCCATCGCCGATGTGCTGCCGAAGCCGCATCGCAAAGGCGACGGCTTTATTGAATGCGGTAACGGGCAGGTGGTCACCTGGTGCATTGGTCACCTGCTTGAGCAGGCACAGCCAGACGTCTACGACAGCCGCTATGCCCGCTGGAACCTCAACGATCTGCCTATCGTGCCGGAAAAATGGCGCCTGCAACCGCGCCCCTCCGTCACCAAACAGCTCAACGTCATTAAGCGCTTTCTGCATGAAGCGTCTGAAGTTGTCCACGCCGGTGACCCGGACAGGGAAGGACAACTGCTGGTGGATGAAGTGCTGGACTATCTGGAGCTGGCGCCGGAAAAACGCCAGCAGGTGCAGCGCTGCCTGATTAACGATCTCAACCCGCAGGCGGTGGAGCGGGCGATTTCGCGCCTTCGCGCCAACAGCGAGTTTATCCCGCTGTGCGTGTCCGCGCTGGCCCGTGCGCGCGCAGACTGGCTGTACGGGATCAACATGACCCGCGCCTACACGATCCTTGGGCGGAATGCCGGCTATCAGGGGGTACTCTCCGTTGGCCGCGTGCAAACGCCGGTGCTGGGGCTGGTGGTGCGCCGTGATGAAGAAATTGAAAACTTCGTCGCCAAAGATTTTTTCGAAGTGAAAGCGCACATCGTCACCCCGAAAGAGGAGCGTTTTACCGCCGTCTGGCAGCCGAGCGATGCCTGCGAATCGTATCAGGATGAAGAGGGCCGTCTGCTGCACCGTCCGCTGGCGGAGCACGTGGTCAACCGGATCACCGGTCAACCTGCCATCGTCACCAGCTATAACGATAAACGTGAATCCGAACCCGCACCGCTGCCGTTTTCACTTTCTGCCCTGCAGATTGAGGCCGCGAAGCGCTTTGGCCTGAGCGCGCAGAACGTGCTGGATATCTGCCAGAAGCTCTACGAAACCCACAAGCTCATCACCTATCCGCGTTCAGACAGCCGCTACCTGCCTGAAGAACACTTTGCCGGACGCCACGCGGTGATGAACGCCATCAGCGTGCATGCGCCGGATCTGCTGCCGCAGCCGGTCGTCAACCCGGATACCCATAACCGCTGCTGGGACGATAAAAAAGTCGATGCCCACCATGCGATCATCCCGACGGCGCGGGCCAGCAACGTCAACCTGACGGAGAACGAAGCGAAGGTCTATAACCTGATCGCGCGTCAGTATCTGATGCAGTTCTGCCCGGATGCGGTGTTCCGCAAGTGCGTCATTGAGCTGGAGATCGCCAAAGGCAAATTTATTGCCAAAGCGCGTTTTCTGGCGGAAGCGGGCTGGCGTACGCTGCTTGGCAACAAAGAGCGTGACGAAGAGAACGACGGCACTCCGCTGCCGGTAGTGGCTAAAGACGACGAGCTGCTGTGTGAGAAAGGGGAAGTGGTAGAGCGCCAGACGCAGCCACCACGCCATTTCACCGATGCGACGCTACTCTCCGCCATGACCGGGATTGCCCGTTTTGTGCAGGACAAAGAGCTGAAAAAGATCCTGCGCGCCACTGACGGGCTGGGAACCGAAGCGACCCGCGCGGGGATCATCGAACTGCTGTTCAAGCGCGGCTTCCTGGAGAAAAAAGGGCGCTATATTCACTCCACTGAGCCGGGCAGGGCATTAATCCACTCCCTGCCGGAGCTGGCCGCCCGGCCGGATATGACGGCGCACTGGGAATCGGTGCTGACGCAAATAAGCGAGAAACAGTGCCGTTATCAGGACTTTATGCAGCCGCTGGTGGGGACGCTGTACCAGCTGATCGATCAGGCGCGCAGCACGCCGGTGAAGCGGTTCAGAGGAATGGTGGCACCGGGTGGTGGTGCGAAGAAACCGTTTAAAAAGAAAAAGAGCGCGGCCTGATACCCTCGTTTTTCTCCCTCTCCCTGTGGGAGAGGGCACCCGGCCGCACGATAAACTTTAAATCACACCCTGCCCAATCATCGCGTCCGCCACCTTCACGAACCCGGCGATATTCGCACCACGCACGTAGTTGGTTTGCGAGGCCTCACCGCCGTACTCTACGCAGGCGTGGTGAATATCCAGCATGATGTGGTGCAGACGGGCATCCACTTTCTCCGCTTTCCAGCCCAGACGCGCGGCGTTTTGCGCCATCTCCAGACCGGACGTTGCCACGCCGCCGGCGTTGGCGGCTTTGCCCGGTGCAAACAGTACGCCTGCTTCCAGGAACAGATCGGTCGCCTCGATGGTGGTTGGCATATTCGCCCCTTCGGCTACCGCTTTTACGCCATTGCTGATTAAGGTGCGGGCGGCTTCAACGTCCAGTTCGTTCTGGGTTGCACACGGCAGGGCGATATCCACCGGCACGCCCCACGGTTGTTTACCCTCAAGATAGGTCAGACCAAACTCGCGGGCATAATCGGCCACGCGGCCATCGCGGCTGGCTTTAATTTCACACAGACGCGCCAGTTTCTCAGCCGTGAAGCCGGCTTCATCCACGACGGTACCGCTGGAATCAGACGCGGTGACTACGCGGGCACCAAACTGCATTGCTTTTTCGATGGCATATTGCGCCACGTTGCCGGAGCCGGAGACCGCCACGCGCATGCCTTCAAAGCCTAAGCCGTGGCGTTTCAGCATCGCTTCGGTGAAATAGACCAGACCGTAGCCGGTCGCTTCCGGGCGGATCAGGCTGCCGCCGAAGGAGAGTCCTTTGCCGGTAAAGACGCAGGCGCTGTTGTTTGAGAGCTTTTTCATCATTCCGGCCATAAAGCCCACTTCACGCCCGCCCACGCCGATATCACCAGCAGGGACGTCGGTGTCCGGGCCAAGGTGGCGATAAAGCTCGGTGATCAGCGCCTGGCAGAAGCGCATTACTTCGCCTTCGCTTTTGCCTTTCGGGTCAAAATCGCTGCCGCCTTTACCGCCGCCCATCGGCAGGGTAGTGAGCGCGTTTTTAAAGGTCTGCTCAAAGCCAAGGAATTTCAAAATCGACAGGTTCACTGAAGGGTGGAAGCGCATCCCGCCCTTAAACGGCCCGATGGCCGAGTTAAACTGCACGCGCCACGCGCGGTTGACCTGCACCTGATTGCGGTCGTCCACCCACGCCACGCGGAACTGGATCACGCGCTCAGGTTCGACGAGGCGCTCAAGCAAAGACATCTGACGATAACGTGGGTTTTGTTCCAGGAAGGGCCACAGGGTGGTCATTACTTCACGTACGGCCTGCGCAAACTCGCTCTGATGCGGGTCGCGCTGCTGAACATGGGTGAGAAAACTTTCCAGAGTGCGTGTCTGATCCATAGATATAAGAACCTCTTATGATAATTTCCGTATGTGTCTTATACGATTTGTGTTGTTTTTTTGACTATACCACCCGTACCGCTTTGCGAAGCAAGCAGAAATTTATGTCGAAAGGGAAATTAATGACCAGTGCGGCGTCATAACCAAAAGCGATGACGAGATAAATTAAAGGTTCCGCGATGATTAACCGTTATAGTCATTATCAGGACACAACAGGAAGAGAAGTCTATGAACCGTTACGTGATGACCGCGTTATGTTTGATGCTGAGCGCTGGCGCGCAGGCTGACCGCATTCGCCCGGATGTGGAAGTGAACGTACCGCCGGAGGTCTTTAGCTCCAGCGGCCAGAGAGCGCAGCCCTGTAACCAGTGCTGCATCTATCAGGACCAGAACTACTCAGAAGGGGCGGTGGTGAAAGCGGACGGCATCCTGCTGCAGTGCCAGCGCGATGAACGCACCATCAGCACGAACCCGCTGGTCTGGCGTCGCGTAAAAGAATAAAGGCTTCCAGCAGCGGAATATCCGCCGGGGCTAAGGGGTAGTCAAACGCCTCTTCAGGCGTACACCACACCAGGGCGCTGTGGTAGTGCGCCGTTAGTTCACCGCTGAAGTGGGGTACGTGCCAGGCGTGTAAATGGATTAACCGCTGTGACACTTCCCGCTGGTGGCTTGCCACGTAGTACGACGGTCGCGCGTGGATCCCCAACTCCTCCTGCAGCTCGCGGATCAGCGCTTCGGGCTGCGTTTCTCCGGCTTCCACCTTTCCACCGGCAAACTCCCACAGGCCCGGCTGATCGGCATGCATGGGGCGCTGCGCCAGTAAAATTTTATTGTCTTTTTCGATGATTGCCGCAACGACATCGAGTGTTTTCAGCATGGTCGTCAATACTTGATAGCGAAAAACACCATATTATCGTGCCCTTTCCAGGAGTCCAGTCATCAGGAGAATTACGTGAAAGAGACATCCCCCTGGGTTGCCCCGGTTGAATCCCTTCCCGCCAGCCTCAAACCCATTGCCGCCATGCAGAAAAAACACTTTGGCGCAGTGCTTAACCCCACGCGCTGGTGGGGACGTATGCCGCGCCTGTTCTGGCTGGTGGCGCTGTTTGTCGGGTTTCTGGAGCGACGCAACGCTCGTCTGACGCCGGTGCTGCGCTCGCTGCTGATGACGCGGGTATCCCAGCTCTGTCACTGTGCATTTTGTATTGATGCCAATAGCCTGCGTCTTGCCGAACGCGCGGGCGCGCTGGATAAAGTGCAGGCCGTGAGTCAGTGGCGTGACGCCGCGCTTTTCAATGAGCAGGAGCGCGCGGCGCTGGCCTACGCGGAGGCCGTCACCGCCACGCCGCCGCAGGTGGATGAGGCGCTCAAAAGCGAGCTCAAACGCCTTTTTACCGATGAGACGATTAGCGAAATGACGGCGCTGATTGCGTTTCAAAACCTTTCGGCCCGCTTTAATGCCGCCCTGGATATCCCGTCACAGGGACTGTGCGACACGTTTAAAGGAAAGCCGCATGCTTGATCGACATATTCATCCCCGGGTAAAGCCCGCCCTTAACCGGCTGGCCTCCTGGCTGGATAAACCCGGCATCACGCCCGATGGCTTAACGTTGACCGGATTTGCCGCAGGCGTGCTGACGCTACCGTTTCTGGCGCTTGGCTGGTATCCGGCGGCCCTGGTCGCCATTGTGGCTAATCGCCTGCTGGATGGCCTGGACGGCGCACTGGCACGCCGCAGAGGGCTGACGGATGCGGGCGGGTTTCTGGATATCGCGCTCGATTTTCTGTTCTACGCACTGGTGCCGTTTGGTTTTGCTCTCGCGGCTCCCGCTGAGAATGCGCTGGCCGCGGCCTGGCTACTGTTCGCCTTTATCGGAACCGGCAGCAGCTTTCTGGCCTTTGCCGCTCTGGCGGCGAAACACAATATCGATAACCCCGGCTATGCGCACAAGTCGTTTTACTATATCGGCGGATTAACGGAAGGGACGGAAACCATCGTGCTGTTTGTGTTGTGCTGCCTGTTTCCGGCGCACTTCACGCTTCTCGCGTGGGTATTTGGCGCGTTGTGCTGGCTGACCACCACAACGCGCATCTGGAGCGGGTATCTGACGCTGCGTTCACTCACGCCCTAGCGCGAACTGTCGGGTCCGCGTTCGCCAGACGACACCGGGTTTTGCGGGTGGCTGCTCCATTCGTACCAGCCACCGTCATAGACGGAGATGTTTTTCCAGCCCATCGCCCGGGCATACATAAAGCCCTCAGAGGCTCGCCAGCCGGTACCGCAATAAAAGGCCACGTGCTGTTCCGGCAGGATGTTCCAGCTTTTCCACATGGCGGCGATGTCATCGGCGCTGCGCATGGTGCCGTCCGGGTTATGGAAATCTTCCATATGGGTGGCATCGCTTCCGGCATGACCCCAGCGGGCACCGGCAATTTCACCTTTGGGTTTGATGTAGCTGTAGCCGCTGGTTTCGCCAGTAAACTCCGGCCACGAGCGAATGCTGACCAGCGAGGCATCCTGGCGATGCAGCATCCCGCGCGCCTGCGCCATATCGATCATCAGCTGTGGCTGACCGGGGATCGGCGCGCCGAAATCGGGAGCGGGTTTGACATCAGCAGGCATCCCTCTTTCCACCGGCAGGTTGGCCTCTGACCACGCTTTCCAGCCACCATCAAGAATACGCACGTCCTTCACGCCCGCGTAGAGCATAATTTGTGCCACGCGGGCGGCGGCATAGACATCGCGACCATACAGAATGACGGTGGTATCGTGACGGATCCCGTGTTTTGCCAGCATCGCTTTCAGTTTGTCGTCAGAAACCTTATTCCACAGCGGCTCGCTTTCCACTTCGTTGGTATCAATATAATCCGCGCCGGGAATGTGGTTCAGCAGATAGAACTTCGGCGCACCCCAGGCGGCTTCAATCACTTTCCAGTCACCGGCCGGGGCGGCTGCCACCGGTTTGCCCTGAGAAAGCTGATAAATCCACTGCGGGTAAACGAGCTGTTCAAAGTGCGGCAGGCGCTGCAGACGCTCAGGGGACTGTAGGGCATCACTGAGAACGGAAACCCGGGGATAACCGGCTTTCTTCAGGCGGGCGCTCACCGCCTGGTTGT
This sequence comes from Enterobacter sp. T1-1, assembly GCF_000710795.1. Classification (NCBI taxonomy): domain Bacteria; kingdom Pseudomonadati; phylum Pseudomonadota; class Gammaproteobacteria; order Enterobacterales; family Enterobacteriaceae; genus Enterobacter; species Enterobacter sp. T1-1. The sequence continues at coordinate 161,234 of NZ_JALW01000005.1, forward strand.
CAGCGTCACTGCCGTAGAGGGCGATAGTCGTTGTGGGGGTAAGCTGATGCTGTTTTGCCCAGCGGCCAATCTGGTCGTCGCTCATCGTGCTCAGCCAGGTGGCAGAGAGGTTAAGCGCAGCGGGCTCGTGCCCGGAGGGGGCGCTCAGCGTTTGCGGCCAGCCGTTATAAAACGCACTGGCACGGGTATCGATCGCCGCGCCGTGCTGTTCCTTAAGCTGAGCCAGTGTGAGCGAATGGGGCATATCAGCGGCCATGCAAGAGAGTGAGGCGAGGCCGCAAAGCAGGGCCAGCGCGGTCAGTTGAGAAACACGTTTCATCGAATAACCTGACGTCAGTAAAAGAGGGGGGCATTGTCGTCTCTCCTGAAAGGTAAAACATTGCGTTAGCACATTATTGCCAGCGAGAAATCTCAATCACCTCGCCACCCGGCGGAATATCTTCATCGTCATGCGTGACCAGCACCACCGGGATATTGCGTGCGCGCAGGGCATCAAACACCCATGTCCGAAAGGACGACCGCAGTGATTTATCAAGGCGGCTAAACGGTTCGTCCAGCAACAACGCCTGCGGCTCGGCAAGCAGAGCCCTTAGCAGGCTCACCCTGGCACGCTCCCCGCCGGACAGCGTGGCCGGATCGCTGGCATAGTGGCGATTTAGCCCGGCTGAATCCAGGGCCTGTTGCACCCTTTCCCGGCGTGCGCGTCCGGTTATTCGCGCCGGTAACGCCAGCAGCAGATTTTGCCCGACGCTGTACTGGTCAAACAGCAGTGCGTCCTGAAAGAGAATACCGATCCCGCGTTGCTCGACAGGCAGCCCGTCACAGCGGCGATCGTCAAGCCACAGCTCGCCCTGCGCCTGAAAGTCGTCAGACAGTGCCCCAACCATCCATGAGAACAGGGTCGATTTCCCGCTGCCGGACGGCCCCATCAGGGTGACAATTTCACCGCGAGGAACAGAAAAGTTAACCTCACGGAACAGCGGCGCAATGGTGAGATTGTTGACCTTCAGCATTAACGTAATCCTCGTCGATAATGGCCTGCGAGCCGGGATAACAGTGCGGCAACGCCGAAGACGGCCCCTGTCACCAACAGAAGCCACAGCGCCCGGTTAGCCAGAATCGGGATACTGCCGCCGCTGCTGAGCGCCACGGTTTCGGTGGTAAGGGTGCTGAAACGCCCCGCGCCGAGCCAGAGTGTTGGCATGTATTGCGCCATGCTGACCGAAAATCCGGTTGCAAACGCCAGCAGCGCGGGGCGCAACAGCAGGGGACATTTGATCAGGCAGAAGACTTTTGTCCGCCGCCAGCCAAGCGTTCTGGCCGTGAGGAGAAGCCGCGGATCGATGCGCCGCCAGGCGGGTTGCAGTATCAGCAGCATCCACGGCAACACCCACAGCAGATGACTCCAGAGCACGGCGGCGTACTGTCCGTCGATACCCAGCCATAACGCCACCCTGTATTGCCCGGAAACCAACGGCAGCGCGGGAAGGGCGAGAGGGAGCCAGACCCACAGTGCACCACGCCGCGGCCCCCATTCCAGCCAGAGCAGTATCATGATCAGGCCTATCAGGCTGGCAAGCAGGCCGAACGATAAACTGGCACGCACGACGCTAACATCATCCCACTGGGCCAGCATCAGCAGCACTCCGGCGCAAAGCATGCCGCATGCGGGGAGGATTCCGCTGAGCATACGGGCGGGCGGCGAGAGGGGGAACGTGCGTCGCCCCCCTGTCAGCGCGGGCAGCGTGCGACGCCACGCCTTCCAGATACCGAACCCTAGCGCCGAAAGCACGGCCAGCAGCGCGAGCATCAGCAGGCAGAGCAGCATTCCTTTCGTTTGCTGCTGCACGTCGCCCTGGGTCAGCCACTGCCAGGCCAGTACCGCCAGGGTAGGCGGATTCCCCGGCCCCAGGATGATGGCGACATCCACAACAGAGAGGGACCAGGCGAGCACCGCCAGCATTGTGGCACCCAGCGCCGGCGCGATCTCCGGGATCACCAGCCAGCACAGTCGCTGGAACCGCCCGTATCCCAGGGTTTGCAACACGACATTCTGGCGACCCAGCCGGGTTTCAGGTAACACCGCGTATATCGCCCACAGCACGAAGGCGCTCTCCTTGACGGCGAGAGTCAGCCCCAGCCCAATCCCGTAGCGATCCAACATCGGGGAGCAGCGTGTACAGAGCTGATAAAACAGACCGCCTTCGGCAAAAGTCAGCAACACGCTGGTGGCGAAAGCAACGTGGGGAACGGCCAGCAGCCACGGCAAACGGGTACACAGACGACGCCAGCGCTCACCGGGCCAGAGCGTGGTGACGAAAATCAGGGCGATAAACAGGGCGCCGAGAGTGGCAATCAGCGTGGATACCAGGGTGGCGGCGAGCGCCTGCGGGATCTGCGGGTCGTCAAACAGGCGTTGCCAGTATCCTGCCGACAGCGCCGGCGTCAACAGCATGGCGGCGGCGGGAACAAGCGGCAGATACACTGCCGCCATCGCCAGCCAAATGAGAGCGCTCAGCGGGTGCCGTAACGACGCAGCCATTCCTGCTCCAGCGCGTTAACCCAGGCTGCGTGTGGCTCCGCAAGCATCCGCGGAAGCCCTTGTGGCGTGTGGGCCTGAAGCTGTTTTGCTTCATCTGCGGGCAGCGTGTTTGCCTGCAGTACGCTCGGATCGCCCCAGATAGTCGGGTCGGCTTTGCGGATTTGCGCCTGAGGTGAAAGCAGGAAATTGGCAACCACCCTGGCCCCCGCACTGGCGCTGGCGTTCGCCGGGATGGCAACAAAATGAACGTTACCGATCATCCCGTTGTGAAAACCAAAGCTGTAGCTGTCGGCAGGCAGTTCACCGCTGGCCACTTTTTGCAGCGCATGTGCCGGGTTAAAGGTCAGCGACAGGCTCAGACTGCCGCGGGCGAGCAGGGTATCCATCCGCGCAGGTGAAGTCGGGAAATCTTTTCCTTCTCGCCACAGCAGCGGGTGGAGTTTGTCGAGGTAGTCCCAGAGCGGCGCGGTAACCTGTGCAAAGGTGTCATCGGGCGCGCGTTTCAGCGCATCGGGCCGGGAGGTGAGCGTGAGAAGCAACTGTTCCAGAAACGCGGTGCCGGTAAAATCAGGCGGACGAGGATAGCTGATTTTACCCGGATGCTGCTTGGCCCAGGCCAGTAATCCCTGCGGGTCTGACGGTGGAGTCGGCATGCTCGCTTTGCGGGCGATAAAGGTGAGCTGCGCGCCACCCCACGGAGATTCTGCGCCCTCGGTTGGCAGGGCGAAATCTTCCGTGACCGGTTTGCCCGTGTCGACATAACGCCAGTTAGGCAGCGTCTGTGCCCATCCGGTTTGCAGCAGGTTAGCCTCTTTCAGCGTGCGGAAATTCTCACCGTTAACCCACAAAAGATCCACCGAGCCATGGGTCTTACGCCCGGCGGCAGCTTCTGTCTGGATCCGTTTTACCGCATCCGCGGCATCGGCCAGGTGGACAATGTTGAGGTTGATCGCGTAGTGCGTTTTCATCTCGCCGCTGACCCAGTCGAGGTAGCGGTTAACCGCCTGATCGCCTCCCCAGGCGTTAAACCAGACGGTCTGGCCTTTGGCTTGTTCTTGGATAACGTGCCAGCTGTCGGCGGCACACAGAGGAGTGGTCAGCAGCAGACCGGTCAGAAACGCGCAAAAACGCACACGGCGCATAATGCCTCACTTTTTAAACGAAGAGGGGAGTCGGGAAAACAGCCATCGGCTCATCAGCGGTAATAACCCCAGTAGTGTAAAGGCTAACAGCATGCCCGGCGACAGAATATCGCGCAGCGAGGTGATTTTTCCCAGCTCGCGGCCGGCGTTGAGGAAGATAACCGTTGCGGGCAGCATGGCGAGCTGGCTGACCCACCAGTACCGACGCACCCCAATGCGGGTCAGCCCCATCAGCAGATTGACCAGAAAAAACGGGAACAACGGCATCATGCGCAGGGCGAATAGATACCCTGCGCCGTCACGCGCCATCCCCGCGTTCACCGTTTTCATCTGTTGGGCAAACCGTCGCTGAACCCAGTCGCGCAGCAGATAACGGCTGGCAAGCATCGCGAGCGTGGCGCCGAGCGTGGAGGCAAACGACACCAGCAGCGTCCCCTTCCACAGCGTAAACAGCGCGCCGCCCAGCAGAGTCAGTATCGCGGCACCGGGGATAGACAGGGCGGAAACCACCACATAGAGCGCAAAAAAGATCAGCGCACTTTGCTGCGGGGCGTGTTCGACGCAGGCGAGCAAGGTCTGCTGATGCGTTTTGACGGTTTCAAGAGAGAGCGTGCCCGGAGGAAGAGTGAGCCACGTCAGCATAAAGGCGCCCAGCAGGGCGCACAGTACGACAATTTTTCGAATGTTCACACGGGGTTACAGCTTGAATTTCGCCCACACCGGCGCGTGGTCCGACGGTTTTTCCATGCTGCGGATATCGTAGTCGATCCCGGTTTCAATGCAGCGTTCCGCCAGCGGGGAGCTTGCCAGCAGCAGGTCTATGCGCAGCCCGCGGTTGTCATCAAAGCCTTTTGAGCGGTAATCGAACCATGAGAAGCGATCCTGGGTGTCCGGGTTAGCCGTGCGGAAGGTATCCACCAGACCCCAGCTCAGCAGGCGATCCATCCACTCGCGCTCTTCCGGCAGGAATGAACATTTGCCGGTGCGCAACCAGCGTTTGCGGTTCTCTTCACCAATGCCGATATCCAGATCGGTCGGGCTAATATTCATGTCGCCCATGATCAGCACCGGATTCTCTTTTTTCAGTTCGGTGGTCAGGTAATCCTGCAGATCCTGATAAAACTTCGCTTTCGCCGGGAATTTGGTCTCATGGTCACGGCTCTCCCCCTGCGGGAAATAGCCGTTGATCACGGTGATATTGCCGAGCGCTGAAGGAATTTCCGCCATGATGATCCGGCGCTGCGCTTCTTCGCCATCACCCGGGAAGCCGCGGCGGACGGAAACCGGCGTCTCTTTGGTCAGCAGGGCAACGCCGTAATGCCCTTTCTGTCCGTGATAAAAGACGTTGTAACCCAGTTTCACCACCTCTTCGAGGGGGAACATATCGTCGTGAACTTTTGTCTCCTGCAGGCCGATCACATCAGGCTGATGTTGTTCAACAATCGCTTCAAGCTGGTGAGGGCGGGCACGCAGGCCGTTGATATTAAAAGAGACAAATTTCATAGTCGCTGCCAGTGCAAGGTGAATAGTGCATGGATGGTAGCAGAATTTGCGTCGTCTGTTACGGGGATTGACCAATAACTGCGACAGATAATGCCAACGGTGCAATATTTGCACCATTCTGACGCGCTTCGCCCTTAAAAGGGGCGTAAATGGCCGATAAATTTCGCGAGCGATCACAATTCCAGAATTATATTTGGCCTCTGCATACTCTTTCTGATTTTCATGCGGCAAAGCGCCGCTTGTCGTAAAAATATTCACTCTTTATGCACTAACAGTGAATAACTCCATGTTGTAACTTATTGATATTTTCTTACCCCCACCCGTTTATGCATTTTTATCGCTGGCTGGCACGAAGGCTGCAATCTACATTCACAGTGCAAACACTCAATTATTTAACATTCAAATAACTTTTTATTTACCGGATGAGGTCGCTATGTCTCTGTCAATTACGCGTGAAAATTTCGATGAATGGATGATGCCGGTTTACGCTCCGGCGGCTTTTATTCCGGTTCGTGGGGAAGGCTCGCGCCTGTGGGATCAGCAGGGTAAAGAGTATATCGACTTTGCGGGCGGGATTGCGGTTAACGCGCTGGGCCATGCACACCCGGCGCTGCGCCAGGCGTTAAACGACCAGGCGGCGAAGTTCTGGCACACCGGGAACGGCTATACCAACGAACCGGCGCTGCGTCTGGCGAAAAAACTGATCGACGCGACGTTTGCGGAGAAAGTCTTTTTCTGCAACTCGGGCGCGGAGGCAAACGAAGCGGCGCTAAAGCTGGCACGCAAATATGCGCACGATAAATTCGGTGTGCACAAGAGCGGGATTGTGGCCTTTAAGAACGCGTTCCATGGCCGCACGCTCTTTACCGTCAGCGCAGGGGGGCAGCCGTCCTACTCGCAGGACTTTGCGCCGCTGCCGCCGGATATCCGCCACGGGGTGTATAACGATCTGCAGTCAGCCCGCGAGCTGATCGACGACACCACCTGCGCGGTGATCGTTGAGCCAATGCAGGGAGAAGGCGGTGTGCTGCCCGCACAGAAAGCGTTCCTGCAGGGGCTGCGCGAACTGTGCGATCGTCATAACGCGGTACTGATTTTCGACGAAGTGCAGACCGGCGTTGGCCGTACCGGTGAGCTGTATGCGTATATGCACTACGGCGTAACGCCGGACGTTCTCTCAACGGCGAAAGCGCTGGGCGGCGGCTTCCCGATTGGCGCGATGCTGACCACCGATAAATTCGCCAGCGTAATGGTCGTGGGCACGCATGGCACCACCTATGGCGGTAACCCGCTGGCAACGGCCGTGGCCGGACAGGTTCTGGATATCATCAATACCCCGGAAGTGTTGAAGGGGGTTAAACAGCGTCACGACTGGTTTGTGGAGCGTCTGAACGCCATTAACAGCAAGACCGGTCTGTTTAAAGAGATTCGCGGCCTGGGGCTGTTAATTGGCTGCGAACTGACGCCGGAGTTTGCCGGAAAAGCTAAACTTATTTCACAGGAAGCGGCGAAACAGGGCGTGATGGTGCTGATTGCCGGTGCCAACGTGGTGCGTTTTGCCCCTGCGCTGATTGTCAGCGAGGAAGAGGTGAGCACCGGTTTAGACCGTTTTGCGCTGGCCTGTGAACGTGTGAAATCCGGGGTGTCATCATGATGGTCATCCGTCCCGTTGAGCGCGGCGATCTCGCCGGGCTCATGCAGCTTGCCGGTAAGACGGGGGGCGGGCTGACCTCGCTTCCTGCCGATGAAAAAACGCTGTCGGCGCGCATTGAGCGCGCCCTGCAAACCTGGCAAGGGACGTTGCCAAAAAGCGAACAGGGCTATGTGTTCGTGCTGGAAGATACCGACACGGGGACCGTAGCCGGGATCTGCGCCATCGAAGTGGCCGTTGGTCTTAATGACCCGTGGTACAACTACCGCGTGGGCACCATGGTTCATGCCTCAAAAGAGCTGAACGTCTATAACGCGCTACCGACGCTGTTTCTCTGTAATGACCACACCGGTGCCAGCGAGCTTTGCACGCTGTTCCTTGATCCGGCGTGGCGTAAAGAGGGCAACGGGTATCTGCTCTCCAAATCGCGCTTTATGTTTATGGCCGCTTTCCGCGATCGTTTTAACGAAAAGGTGGTGGCTGAAATGCGCGGTGTGATCGACGATAAAGGCTATTCGCCGTTCTGGGAGAGCCTGGGCGAGCGTTTCTTCTCGATGGAGTTCAGCCGGGCAGACTATCTGTGCGGCACCGGACAGAAAGCGTTTATCGCTGAGCTGATGCCGAAACACCCTATCTATACCCATTTCTTAACCCCGGAAGCGCAGGCGGTGATTGGCGAAGTCCATCCGCAAACGGCGCCTGCCCGCGCGGTGCTGGAGAAAGAAGGCTTCCGCTACCGTAACTATGTCGACATCTTTGACGGCGGGCCGACGCTGGAGTGCGACATCGACCGCGTGCGCGCGATCCGTAAAAGCCGACTGGTTGACGTCTCAGAAGGTCAGCCCGCGCCGGGTGACTGGCCGGCGTGCCTGGTGGCGAACGAAAATTACACCAACTTTCGCGCCATGCTGGTGCGTACCAACCCGAAATGTGAACGTCTGGTGCTAACGGCTGCAGAACTGGATGCCCTGAAATGTAATGCCGGCGATACGGTTCGCCTGGTGCGACTCTGCCCTGAGGAGAAAACAGCATGACTTTATGGATCAACGGAGACTGGGTAACGGGCGAAGGCGAACAGCGAGTGAAGACCAATCCGGTCGGCAACGAGGTGCTCTGGAAAGGTAATGATGCCAGCGCCGGGCAGGTTGAACAGGCCTGCCACGCCGCGCGCCGCGCGTTTCCGGCGTGGGCGAAACAGCCGTTCACCGTGCGCCAGGGGATTGTCGAAAAGTTTGCCTCTCTGCTGGAAGCGAACAAAACCGAGTTGACCCGCACGATCGCCCTGGAGACCAGCAAGCCACGCTGGGAAGCGGCGACTGAAGTGACGGCGATGATCAACAAAATCGCCATCTCGGTAAAGGCGTACCATACCCGCACCGGCGAGCAGCATACCGAAATGGCTGACGGCGCGGCCACGCTGCGCCATCGCCCCCACGGCGTACTGGCGGTGTTTGGCCCCTACAACTTCCCGGGGCATCTGCCAAACGGGCATATTGTGCCCGCACTGCTGGCGGGAAATAGCGTCATTTTCAAACCGAGTGAATTAACGCCGCTGACCGGTGAGGTGGTGGTGAAGCTCTGGGAGCAGGCGGGTTTGCCGCCGGGCGTGCTGAACCTGGTGCAGGGCGGGCGTGAAACCGGCCAGGCGCTGAGCGCATTAAGTGATATTGATGGCCTGCTGTTTACCGGCAGCGCCGGGACGGGCTATCAGCTGCATCGCCAGCTGGCCGGGCAGCCGGAAAAAATTCTGGCGCTGGAGATGGGGGGGAACAACCCGCTCATTGTGGAAGATCCTGATGATATTGACGCGGCAGTCCACCTGACCATCCAGTCGGCCTTTATTACTGCCGGCCAGCGCTGCACCTGTGCGCGTCGTCTGCTGGTGAAGCGCGGGGCGCAGGGCGATGCGTTCCTCAGGCGTCTGGTTGAGGTGAGCGCGCGTCTGGTGCCTGCGACGTGGGATGCCGACCCGCAGCCGTTTATCGGCGGACTCATCTCCGAACAGGCGGCGCTGAACGTTCTGAAAGCCTGGCAGGACCATGTCTCACGCGGCGCGAAAACCTTGCTGGAGCCGAAGCAGGTTCAGCCGGGCACGTCGCTGCTGACGCCAGGCATTGTTGAGATGAGCGGCGCGAGCAACGTGCCGGATGAAGAGGTCTTTGGACCACTGCTGTGCGTCTGGCGCTATGACGATTTTGACAGTGCCATTGCGATGGCCAACAACACCCGCTACGGCCTGTCGAGCGGTCTGATTTCACCGCAGCGCGAGAAGTTTGATCAGCTGCTGCTCGAAGCGCGCGCCGGGATTGTTAACTGGAACAAACCGCTGACCGGTGCCGCGAGTACCGCCCCGTTTGGCGGCGTAGGGGCTTCCGGGAACCATCGCGCCAGCGCGTGGTATGCCGCAGATTACTGCGCGTGGCCGATGGCGAGCCTGGAAACACCCGCGCTGACGCTGCCGGAAACGCTGAGTCCGGGTCTGGATTTTAGTCAGGGAGATCGCCATGAAAGCGCGTGAAGTCAATTTTGACGGCCTGGTGGGGCTGACGCACCACTATGCCGGGCTCTCCTTTGGTAATGAAGCCTCGACGAAACACCGTTTTCAGGTCTCCAACCCGAAACTGGCGGCAAAGCAGGGGCTGCTGAAAATGAAGGCGCTATCGGACGCGGGTTTTCCGCAGGCGGTGATCCCGCCGCAGGAGCGTCCAAACGTGGCGGTGTTACGTCAGCTTGGTTTTAGCGGCACTGATGAACAGGTGGTGGAGAAAGCGGGAATGCAGACGCCACACCTGCTCTCGGCGGCGAGTTCTGCCTCCTCAATGTGGGTGGCCAACGCGGCGACCGTCGCACCCTCTGCCGATACGCTGGATGGCAAGGTCCATTTGACGGTGGCGAACCTGAACAACAAATTCCACCGCGCCACCGAAGCTGAGACCACGGAGCGCGTGCTGCGCGCCATTTTCCATAATGACGCCCATTTTGCTGTCCATCCGGCTCTGCCGCAGGTGGCGATGTTTGGTGATGAAGGTGCTGCCAACCATAACCGTCTGGGCGGCGATTACGGCGAACCGGGGTTACAGCTGTTTATTTACGGGCGGGAAGAGGGTGGTCACTCTGCGCCAACCCGCTACCCGGCCCGACAGACGCTGGCGGCAAGCCAGGCCGTGGCACGTCTGAATCAGGTCAATCCGTCGCAGGTGATTTTTGCCCAGCAGAACCCGCATGTGATCGACCAGGGCGTGTTCCATAACGACGTGATTGCCGTCTCTAACCGCCAGGTTCTGTTCTGCCACGAGCAGGCGTTCGCCCATCAGGAGAAACTCCTCGCCACGCTGCATGAACGCGTGCCCGGGTTTACGCCGATTCAGGTGCCGACGCAGGCGGTGAGCGTGCAGGATGCGGTTGAGACCTACCTCTTTAACAGCCAGCTGTTGAGCCGGGACGATGGCAGCATGATGCTGGTGCTGCCGCAGGAGTCCAGCGATCACCCGGGCGTGTGGCGTTATCTGACTGAACTGGTGAAAGCCGATAACCCGATTGCGGAACTGCGCGTCTTTGATCTGCGCGAGAGCATGGCAAACGGGGGCGGTCCGGCCTGTTTACGCCTGCGCGTGGTGCTGACGCCTGACGAAATGCAGGCCGTTAACCCGGCAGTGATGATGAATGAGACGCTGTTTAACACCCTGAACGACTGGGTGGACCGCTACTATCGCGACCGGTTAACGCAGGCCGATCTGGTTGACCCGCAGCTGCTGCGCGAAGGCCGCGAGGCGCTGGACGCGTTAACCTCAATCCTGCAGCTGGGTTCGGTTTACCCGTTCCAGCGCTAAAGGAGGCGCTATGGAAAATTTACTGGCGCTGACGCTGTCCGACGAAACGCCCTCACAACGTGAGGGGGAGGGCCCCTCATTCCACTGGCGGTGGCTGGGGCGCGGCGTGCTTGAACTGACACCGACCGCCAGGAGTGAACTGTCGCTTCTGCTCTCAACCGGCATTCACGGCAATGAAACGGCGCCCGTCGAGATTGTCGACCTGCTGCTGCGCGCGTTGTATCGCGGGGAGATCGCGCTGCACTGCCGTCTGCTGGTGGTTCTGGGAAACCCGCCTGCGCTGGCGCAAAATAAACGCTATCTGGTGAGCGACATCAACCGCATGTTCGGTGGCCGCTGGTCGCAATTCCCACAAAGTGATGAAACGGCACGGGCGCAGTGGCTTGAGCAGATCGTCACCTCCTTTTTCACCGACGCGGGGCCATCGCGCTGGCATCTCGATCTGCATACGGCGATCCGCGCCTCGTATCACGTGCGTTTTGGCGTGCTGCCGCAGCGTAATCAGCCCTGGGAGGAAGATTTTCTGAGTTGGCTGGGGGATGCGGGGCTGGAAGCGCTGGTCTTCCATCAGTCGCCGGGGGGGACCTTCACGCACTTTACCTGCGAACGCTTCGGCGCGCTGGCCTGCACGCTGGAGCTGGGAAAAGCGCTGCCGTTTGGGCAAAACGATCTTACGCGCTTTGCCCCGACGCATCTTGCGCTGCGGGCGCTGCTGGGGGGGAAGGAGCCGGAGCACACCAGCCAGCCCGTCGAGCGTTATCGGGTTGTGCAGCAGATCACCCGCCGTAGCGAGGCTTTCCAGCTACACATGGCGGCCCACACGCTCAATTTTACGCCGTTTCGCAAGGGGGCATTACTGGCGGAGGACGGCGACGAGCGCTATGAGGTGCAGAAAACAACCGAATATGTGCTGTTCCCCAACCCGTCGGTAGCCTTTGGTCTGCGGGCCGGGCTGATGCTGGAAAAAGTGTCCTGATCGTTTCCCCTCCTGTCTGCGGGAGGGGAATATTAAAACTATATTCTTAGCGATTAAGGCGATCGCATTTTCTTTGCAGAATATTCCTGGATAATTGCTTTATTATTAAACGGCAGTTGGTTATACTTCTGCACAATCTCTTAATAATCAGCTTATTGCATATTTTTGTTGCAACTCTCCACGCTTTATCCTTATTTCCTCCATATTTGGCGAAAATTTGTTTTTTACACTTTCATTGTTTTACCGTTGCTCTGACTAATTGACGATAAACCCCGTAAAGTTAATCTCGTCAACACGGCATAGCGCCGAAGAATAACTGAAAGTAAGGAAATAAATTATGCGTAAGTTTACTGCACTGTTTGTTGCTTCTACCCTGGCTCTGGGCGCTACCAGCATGGCGTTCGCCGCAGATACCGCAACCACCACTGCCGCGCCTGCTGAAGGCAAAATGATGATGCATCACAAAGGCAAGCCGGGTATGCACGAGATGATGATGTTCAAAGATCTGAACCTGACGGATGCGCAGAAACAGCAGATCCGCGACATCATGAAAAGCCAGCGTGACCAGATGAAACGTCCTCCGCTGGAAGAGCGCCGCGCGATGCATGACATTATCGCCAGCGACAGCTTCGATAAGGCAAAAGCCGAAGCGCAGATCGACAAAATGGCTGAGCAGCATAAAGCCCGCATGCTGGCTCATATGGAAACCCAGAACAAGATCTACAACATTCTGACGCCGGAACAGAAAAAACAATTTAATGCCAATTTTGAGAAGCGTCTGACAGAACGTCCGGCAATGGAAGGTAAAATGCCAGCACCAACCGAATAAACGGTTCACTCTCTTAAGACCGCCGGGATCCTGTCTACAAAAGCGCAAATGCTGTGGACAGGACCGGCGGTTTTTTCTTTCTTACCCTCTTGTCTGCCGCAACAGCCGCGGTATTCTCCTGTCATCGCTTCAGAGAATTCATGACGTTAGATTTTTTATCAGCGTCCCGCTAAGGCTTGCCCGCTCTGCTGCCGATACTACGTCTGTAACTATTCAATCATAACAAACAAGACAGCAACGATAGCGATATCCTTGCCCTGGCGCTCGTTGCGCCATTCAGGAGTGGTGATGGAGTTCTTTGATATCCGTAAAATGCCGGTCAGTCTCTGGCGCAATGGTGCTGGTGAGACGCGCGAAATTTGTTGTTTTCCTCACGCGACGCGCGATTTTTTCTGGCGTGCCAGCATTGCGACCATCGCCAGCAATGGCGAATTCTCCTCCTTTCCCGGTGTTGACCGGGTTATCACCCTGCTGGAAGGGGGGGAAGTGACGCTGGATGCCGGTCAGGCGTTTTGCCATACCCTGAAGCACCATCAGCCCTTTTGTTTTTCCGGCGACCAGCCGGTAAAAGCGCTGTTAAGCGACGGGCAGATGTCGATGGACTTCAACATCATGACCCGGCGGGATTGCTGCCAGGCGAAAGTGCGGGTGGCAGACCGCACTTTCACTACCTTTGGCTCACGTGGGGGTGTGGTCTTCGTCTTAAGCGGTGCGTGGCAGCTGGGGGATAAATTGCTGACAGCCGATCAGGGCGCGAGCTGGGAGGAGGGAACCCACACCCTGCGTTTGCTGGAATCGCACGGCAGGTTATTATTCAGCGAAATCAACTGGCTGCCTGGTCATTAAGCACAATCACGTCAAACTCGCCGGTCAGCACGGGCTTACAGAGAATTTTGTAGCCATCATGGTCGAAGCCGGCGGGTGTGCGTAACAGGGTGGCGGCCTCCTGCAGATTATCGACCGCCCCCAGCCAGAACCAGTTATGAACGATGTGGTACTGTGTCATTGTCTCTCCCACCTCTTTTAGCGCAACGGCCCCTTCCCATGGCCAGCACTTCACGCTGATGGCCGCCAGCCCGCCAAGAAGCCGGGCGTGATGATCCTCGACGCTCTCTTTGCCGCAGCAGGCACCCGCACAGCGTTTGAGCGCAGAGCGGAAACAGGCGCGTCCACGAGTGGTGGCCTCGAGCCCCAGCAGGCTGTAGCAAAGCTGCTGCTCGTCCGCCAGCGTTTGCAGCGCCTGTAGCGCAGCACGTTTGTTGGCGAACAGGCCGTACAGATTCGGTGCGTGCGAAAAATCGACGTCGCGCGCATAGACAACCTGCGGTTTGCCCGCGGTTATCTGCAGCGAGCAGAGCTGACGATTGCGGCGCAGACGCTTATTAAACAACGGCTGTTGCTCTTTGATCAGCCGGGCTTCCAGTAAGAGCGCTCCCATTTCCCCTGCCGTCGGATACCAGCTGATGCGTCGCGACTGGCGGAGCATGGCGGCTTCGTCCGGCGTGCGCAGATGGGACAGCACCCGGCTGCGAATATTCACGCTTTTGCCGATATAGAGCGGCAGGGTGTCGCTTTCGCCATGAAAGATGTACACGCCCGGCTGTTTAGGTAATTCCTCAAGCCAGGGGCGGAGATGTTCGGGATATTCATAGATAGCCGCCGCTTCAAACTCCAGACGCGGGGCAGATTGACGCCTGCTCACATACGACTCCATATACTGTTCAGGTATACAGTGTAGCAGGTGTGGGGTGGTTAAAAAAGAGCCGGGTCGCCTGATACTCTCACCCCAACCCTCTCCCTCGGGAGAGGGCGCAAACACTAAAAACGGTAACCTGGGTTACCGTTTTGCTTTTATTTCTTCCAGAAATCGTCAAACACGGTAATGGGTGGGCGGCGTTTGTGCTCGGTTTTCAGATACCAGCCTTCGATAATCTTCGCGATACTCTCGTCCAGTTTCTTGCCTTCCAGATAATCATCGATGTTGTCATAGGTCACACCAAGCGCCGCTTCATCCGGCAGGGAAGGGCGATCGTCTTCCAGATCCGCCGTTGGCGCTTTCTTGTATAAATGCTCCGGGCAGCCCAGCGCAGCCAGCAACTGTTTACCCTGACGCTTGTTCAAACGGAAGATAGGGTTAATGTCGGTGCCCCCGTCGCCATATTTGGTGAAGAAACCGGTGATGGCTTCTGCCGCGTGATCGGTCCCGACAACCACGCCTTTGGTCATGCCTGCGATGCTGTACTGCGCTTTCATACGTTCGCGCGCTTTTTCATTGCCGCGCACAAAATCGCTCAGCTCAATGCCCGCTTCACGCAGCGCCTGCTCACTCGCCAGCACCGATCCTTTGATATTGACCGTCAGTACGCGGTCTGGCTGGATAAAGGCGATGGCATCCTGACAATCCTGTTCGTCTGCCTGCACGCCATACGGAAGACGCACGGCGATAAACTGCAGCGCTTCATCTCCCGTCTCTTCGCGCAGCTCTGAAATGGCCATCTGGCAGAGTTTGCCGGTCAGCGTCGAGTCCTGTCCGCCGCTGATGCCCAGTACCAGCGTTTTCAGAAACGAGTTCGTTTTTAAATAGGATTTTAAAAAATCAACGCTTCGGCGGATCTCTTCATTTGCATCTACCGCAGGCTTCGCGCCCAGCGCCTGAATAATCTCGTGTTGCAGAGCCATCACGCCCTCCATATGCAGACCATAAACAGAATGTGTTAACTGTTAAAACTAACCCTTCAGGCGTAAAACGACAAGGATCACAGTTTCGAGTGCGCTATTTTGCGGCGTTTTAGCAGCTTATCGTTGTTTTATTAGAATTTTCCGAAATTCGTCTGGCGTAACTCGCAAAGTTGAACAATAGTACTTTTTATCCCATGCTTAGATAACACGCTGATAAACAAGAGGACGGAATATGAACAAGAACGTAGCAGGAATTCTTAGCGCAGCGGCGGTACTGACTATGCTGGCAGGGTGTACGGCTTACGATCGCACCAAAGATCAGTTTACACAGCCGGTAGTAAAAGATGTCAAAAAAGGCATGACCCGTTCGCAGGTGGCTGCGATTGCCGGTAAGCCTTCGTCAGAAGTGACCATGATCCATGCGCGTGGTACCTGCCAGACCTATATCCTGGGTCAACGTGATGGTAAGGCAGAAACATACTTTGTTGCTCTGGATGACACCGGTCACGTCATCAATTCCGGTTACCAGACCTGTGCTGAATACGATACCGATCCGCAAGCACCTAAGGCGCAGTAACCCTGCTTGCCTGAGGATGTTAACAAGCCGGCCTTTGGGCCGGTTTTTTTATGCATACGTAAATCTTATTTCTTTGCGCGAATTATTTGCCTGAAATGTGAAGGTAGTCAACAAGCCAGGTCAATGAGAGACAATTTAGGCCTGTGCAGAATTATCCCCCCTCTGTACCATTACGTATACTCACTCCAACGATAAACAACAGTCAGCACATTACCTGTCAGCCAGGAGAGCGAGTCGAGTGATAGCGAGACGGCAGGTAGTCATAAAAGAGGGAAATCATGATGGAAAAGAAACATATCTACCTGTTCTGCTCTGCAGGCATGTCAACGTCACTGCTGGTGTCGAAGATGCGTGCACAGGCCGAAAAGTATGAAGTGCCGGTGGTGATCGAAGCGTTCCCGGAAACGCTGGCGGGTGAAAAAGGCCAGACCGCAGATGTTATTTTACTGGGTCCGCAGATCGCTTACATGTTGCCAGAAATTCAACGTCTGTTACCGAATAAACCGGTCGAGGTTATCGACTCAGGGCTGTACGGTAAGATTGATGGTTTAGGTGTACTGAAAGCTGCTGTGGCAGCAATTAAAAAAGCTGCTAATTAATTTTTATTTTTCCCGTCAAAGAGTTATTTCACACACAATACGCCGCGACATACGTTGCGGCATTTAAGGGTATTTTCCTATGAGTAAAGTCATCGCTTCACTTGAAAAGGTACTCCTTCCTTTTGCTGTTAAAATAGGAAAGCAGCCTCACGTTAACGCCATCAAAAACGGCTTTATTAAATTAATGCCGTTGACGCTGGCCGGGGCAATGTTCGTTTTAATTAACAACGTTTTTCTGAGCTTTGGTGAAGGTTCCTTTTTTTATTCATTAGGAATTCGGTTAGACGCTTCAACCATTGAAACCCTTAACGGTTTTAAAGCCATCGGCGGCAACGTATATAACGGTACGTTGGGTATTATGTCGCTGATGGCGCCTTTCTTTATTGGGATGGCATTAGCCGAAGAACGTAAGGTAGATCCACTGGCCGCGGGGTTATTGTCCGTTGCCGCCTTTATGACCGTCACCCCATACAGCGTGGGTGAAGCTTATGCTGTGGGTGCCAACTGGCTGGGTGGGGCAAACATTATTTCCGGTATCGTTATCGGTCTGGTGGTTGCCGAGATGTTCACCTTTATTATCCGTCGCAACTGGGTAATTCGCCTGCCAGATAGCGTACCGGGCTCCGTTTCCCGTTCATTTTCCGCGTTGATTCCAGGCTTCATTATTCTCTCCATCATGGGGATTATTGCCTGGGCGCTCTCTCACTGGGGCACAAACTTCCACCAGATCATCATGGACTCTATCTCAACGCCGCTGGCGTCGATGGGTGGCGTGGTCGGTTGGGCGTACGTGATTTTCACCTCCCTGCTGTGGTTCTTCGGCGTACATGGTTCACTGGCACTGGCCGCGCTGGACAGCGGTATCATGACCCCATGGGCACTGGAAAACGTTGCACTTTATCAGCAGTACGGCTCCGTTGATGCGGCGCTGGCAGCCGGTAAAACCTTCCATGTGTGGGCGAAGCCGATGCTGGACTCTTATATCTTCCTGGGGGGTACCGGGGCGACGCTGGGTCTGATCATCGCGGTCTTTATTGTCTCTCGTCGCGCTGACCATCGTCAGGTTGCGAAGCTGGCGCTGCCGTCAGGCATCTTCCAGATTAACGAGCCGATTCTGTTTGGTCTGCCTATCATCATGAACCCGGTGATGTTCATTCCATTCGTCCTGATTCAGCCGCTGCTGGCGGGGATCACCCTGACGGCCTATTACCTGGGCATTATCCCGCCTGTTACCAACATTGCGCCGTGGACCATGCCGGCGGGGCTGGGAGCGTTCTTCAACACCAACGGTAGCGTCGCGGCCTTCCTGCTGGCGATATTCAACCTCGGGATTGCAACACTGCTCTACATGCCATTCGTGGCGATAGCTAACAAAGCCGCGACCGTGATTGATGAAGAAGAGAGCGAAGAGGATATCGCCCTCGCACTGAAATTCTAAATATTGCCCGGCGCGGGGTAACCCGCGCCAGCGAAAAGGAGCTTAAAAATGTTAGATTTGGATAGTATCGTAGCCGAAGACGCCGTAGAGAACGATCTGGAAGAAGTGGTGATGGGGCTTATCATTAACTCCGGGCAAGCACGTAGCCTGGCGTATGCCGCCCTGAAGCAGGCCAAGCAGGGCGATTTTGCCGCCGCTAAGACCATGATGGATCAATCCCGTATCGCGCTGAATGAAGCGCACCTGGTGCAGACTAAGCTTATCGAAGGCGACCAGGGGGAAGGGAAGATGAAAGTCAGCCTGGTGCTGGTGCATGCACAGGATCACCTGATGACCTCGATGCTGGCACGCGAGCTGGTGGCAGAGTTAATTGAGCTTCACGAGAAGCTGCAGTAAGTCAGATTGAGTAGCAGGAGGTCAGCACGATGGAAATTAAAACCGCACTTGAACAGCAGCTGTTTAATGGCAAGAATTTTCACGTGGTTATTTACAACAAGACGGAGAGCGCCAGTGGTCTGCACCAGCATGACTACTACGAGTTCACGATTGTTCTGACCGGCCGCTACTATCAGGAGATTAACGGCAAGCGTGTCCTGCTGGAGCGCGGTGACTTTGTTTTCCTGCCGATGGGATCTTATCACCAGAGCTTTTACGAATTTGGTGCCACCCGTATTCTGAATGTTGGCGTCAGCAGACGTTTCTTTGAGAAACACTATCTGCCGCTGGTGCCGTTCTGCTTTGTGGCGTCACAGGTCTATCGCGTAAAAAACGAATTTATGACCTGGATCGAAACGGTGATCGCCTCGCTCAACTTCCGCGACAATGAGTTCGATGAATTTATTGAAACCGTGACGTTCTATGTGATGAACCGTCTTCGCCACCACCGTGAAGAGCAGCAGGTGAGCGACGACATTCCGCAATGGCTGCGCAGTACCGTCGAGTTGATGCACGACAAAGGGCAGTTCAGCGAGAATGCTCTGGAAAATATGGTGTCACTGTCCGGAAAATCCCAGGAATACCTGACCCGGGCGACACAGCGTTATTATCGTAAAACGCCCGTGCAAATTATTAATGAAATCCGCATTAATTTTGCCAAAAAACAGCTGGAAATTACCAACTACTCTGTCACCGATATTGCTTATGAGTCCGGTTACAGTAGCCCCAGCCTGTTTATTAAAACCTTTAAGAAATTTACCTCATTCACACCAAACAGTTACCGGAAGAATTTGACGGTAATTAATTAGTGCCTGGCGAGTTTATTCGCCACGAATATTGACTTGATTGCTTGCCCAAATAGCGGGAAGAGTCCGCTATACCTTGCAGGCGATTAACCTGATACGCTAAGGGAGATGTTATGCAAAAGAAATTAAAAGTCGTGACCATTGGCGGCGGCAGCAGCTATACCCCGGAATTACTGGAAGGTTTCCTGAAACGTTATCATGAATTACCGGTCAGTGAATTATGGCTGGTGGATGTTGAAGAAGGGCAGGAAAAGCTGAATATTATTTTTGACCTGTGCCAGCGGATGGTAGAAAAAGCCGGTGTGCCCTTAACCGTGCATAAAACCCTCGATCGTCGCCTGGCGTTGCAGGACGCTGACTTCGTTACCACTCAGCTGCGCGTGGGCCAGCTCAAAGCGCGTGAACTGGACGAACGCATTCCGCTGAGCCACGGCTATCTGGGACAGGAAACCAACGGCGCGGGCGGCCTGTTTAAAGGTTTGCGCACCATCCCGGTCATTTTCGACATCATCAAAGATGTGCAGGCGATCTGCCCGAACGCATGGGTGATTAACTTTACCAACCCGGCCGGGATGGTCACCGAGGCGGTCTATCGCCATACCAACTTCAAGCGTTTTATCGGCGTCTGCAATATTCCGATTGGCATGAAGATGTTCATCCGCGACGTGCTGGAGCTGACCGACAACGACGATCTCTCTATCGATCTGTTTGGCCTTAACCACATGGTGTTCATCAGAGATGTGATAGTAAACGGCCAGTCTCGCTTTGCTGAACTGCTGGACGGCGTGGCTTCCGGCCGCCTGACCGCAGCATCCGTAAAAAATATCTTCGACCTGCCGTTCAGCGAAGGGCTCATCCGTTCCCTGAATCTGCTGCCATGCTCGTATCTGCTTTACTACTTCAAGCAGAAAGAGATGCTGGCCATCGAAATGGGCGAGTACTATAAAGGCGGTGCCCGCGCTCAGGTTGTGCAGAAAGTTGAAAAGCAGCTGTTTGATTTGTATAAAGATCCAAACCTGAACGTGAAGCCGAAAGAGCTTGAACAGCGCGGTGGAGCGTACTATTCCGACGCGGCGTGCGAAGTGATCAACGCCATTTACAATGACAAGCAGGCTGAGCACTACGTCAATGTGCCGCACCACGGCCATATCGACAATATCCCGGCCGACTGGGCCGTAGAGATGACCTGTATCCTGGGCCGTGAGGGGGCAAAACCGCATCCGCGTATTACCCACTTTGATGACAAAGTGATGGGGCTCATCCATACCATCAAAGGGTTTGAAGTGGCGGCCAGCAACGCTGCGCTGAGCGGTGAGTTGAATGATGTGCTGCTGGCGTTGAACCTCAGCCCGCTGGTGCATTCCGACCGCGATGCGGAAGGGCTGGCCAGCGAGATGATACTGGCGCATGAAAAATGGCTGCCAAACTTTGCCGCCACGGTTGAGAAGCTCAAGCATCAACACCGTTAAGAGGACGTGCGATGGAAAACCTGCTGATCGTCAATGCTGATGATTTTGGCCTGTCTAAGGGGCAAAATTACGGCATTGTTGAAGCCTGCCGACGGGGTGTGGTGACCTCGACCACCGCGCTGGTGAATGGAGAGGCGATAGAGCACGCGGCGCAGCTGAGCCGTGAAGCGCCTGAGCTGGGCGTGGGCATGCACTTTGTGTTGACGCTGGGGAGGCCGCTTTCAGCGATGCCGGGCCTGACGCGTGACGGGCAACTCGGGAAATGGATTTGGGAACTGGCGGAGCAGGACGCGCTGCCGCTCGAAGAGATTGCCCGCGAGCTGGACTGTCAGTACAACCGTTTTGTTGACCTCTTTGGTCGCGAACCAACCCATATCGACAGCCATCATCATGTGCATATGATCCCGGCGATATTCCCGCTCGTTGCGGATTTTGCTCAGCGTAAAGGCGTGGCGATGCGTGTGGATCGCGACGTGCGCGGGTTGCCGTACTTTGCCGTGACAACAACGGAGGGGTTCAGCAGCGCGTTTTACGGTGAGGAGATCGACGAAGCGCTGTTCCTGAAGGTGCTGGATGATTCCGCAGCCCGGGGGGAACGGTCGCTGGAGGTGATGGCGCATCCCGCGTTTGTCGATAACACCGTCCGTAAGAGCGCCTACTGCTGGCCGCGCCTGGCGGAGCTGGAGTTGCTGACGTCGCCGTCGCTGAAATACGCGATTGCCGAGCGCGGGTATCGGTTGGGGACTTTCGGGGATCTTTAAGACAAAGCCCGGTGGCGGCTTCGCCTTACCGGGCCTACAAAACCAGTCGAAATGTAGGCCGGGTAAGCGCAAGCGCCACCCGGCTTTTTTTACGCCGGTATCTGGTCAATCTTGCTGCTACGCGACCAGACGCGGTGCGCGGCTAGCAGATCAAACAGCTTCGTCATAAACGCGTCGTCGACGTTATCGCCTTCCACAATCCCGTCTTCACCCTGATCGGCCACGTTCAGGCGCGCTTTAAACTGTCGCGCATCACCGGAAAGGGCGATCGGTTTCAGATGCTTATAGGCTTCAAGCAGATAATAGACCGCTTCACCGTTGCTGAGCAGGCTGGCAATATCGCCGCATGGCACAATCACCGCGTCCACCGTCAGGGATGGCGCACCGGCAAAGGTGGCGGCAACCGGCAGCACTGACCCGTCATCGGCAGTTACTTCACCCATTCGGGAGTAGAGCAGTTTGGCGTGTACGCCTTTGGTTTTCAGCGCCTGCATGATCCCCAGCACGTCGCTGGCGCGGGTTTTGTCGTTAAGCAGGATCGCTACCACCCGGCCTTTAATCGAGCCTCCCGGCACCGCGTACAGGCTGAGCGACGGATCTTTTTTCACCCCGTTGACCTCTTTCGGCGGGGCAAGATTGCGTTGCTCATCCGTCAGCGTAATGCCGAGGTTATCGGCCACACTCTGGGCGAGTTGAATATCAATGTGTGCCAGCTGATCGACAACGCGCTCGCGGATGTAGGTCCGCACAACCTTGCTCAGTTCGAAGCTGAAGCCGCCGATAATATGCTGCTGCTCAATCGGTGTCTGGCTGTTCCAGAACAGGCGAGGGTGGGCGTAATACTCTCCAAATGACGGGCTGCGCTCGCGGATTTTGTTGCCGTCCACACGTTCCTGATACGACTCAAATCCACCCCGTTTCGGGCCAGGAGGCGTTTCACGCGGCCAGTTATCGTTGATGGAGTTGGGCTCATAGTTGGCCGGGTTGGTATCGATATCCTGACGATGCATCCCGTCGCGCTGGAAATTGTGGTACGGACAGGTGGGGCGGTTAATCGGAATTTCATGGAAGTTCGGCCCGCCGAGTCGGCTGATCTGCGTATCGGTGTAGGAGAACAGTCGCCCCTGCAGCAGCGGATCGTTGGTGAAATCCAGGCCCGGGACGATATGACCGGGGTGGAAGGCCGCCTGTTCGTTCTCGGCAAAGAAGTTATCCGGGTTGCGGTTAAGCACCATTTTGCCCACCAGCTGAACCGGTACCAGCTCCTCGGGGATCAGTTTGGTCGGATCCAGCAGGTCAAAATCGAATTTGAATTCGTCCTCTTCCGGGATCAGCTGTAACCCCAGCTCATATTCCGGGAAGTCGCCCGCTTCAATGGATTCCCACAGCTCGCGGCGATGGAAGTCCGGATCGCGCCCGGTCAGCTTCTGGGCTTCATCCCACACCAGCGAGGCTTTCCCGGCGACCGGTTTCCAGTGGAAACGGACAAACGTCGCTTTGCCCTCGGCGTTGATCATCCGGAAGGTATGAATGCCAAACCCTTCCATGGTGCGATAGCTGCGCGGGATCCCGCGGTCAGACATCGCCCACATCACGTTGTGTAACGTCTCGGGTTGCAGGGAGACATAGTCCCAGAAGGTGTCATGCGCACTTTGTCCCTGCGGTATCGCCCAGTGGGGCTCCGGTTTTACCGCATGGACAAAGTCAGGAAATTTATGCGCATCCTGAATGAAAAAGACCGGGGTGTTATTGCCGACCAGGTCGAAAATACCCTCTTCGGTATAAAACTTGGTGGCAAAGCCGCGAATATCTCGCACGGTATCTGCCGAACCTGCGCCACCCTGCACGGTGGAAAAGCGCACAAATACGGGTGTGATCTTATCCGGGTCTGAAAGGAAGTCAGCTTTGGTGATTTCCTTCAGGCTCTTGTAGGGCTGGAAATAGCCGTGAGCGGCGGAACCGCGGGCGTGCACGATACGCTCCGGGATACGCTCATGGTCAAAGTGGGTGATTTTTTCCCGCAGGATGAAGTCTTCCAGCAGAGTCGGTCCGCGGGATCCCGCGCGCAGGGAATTCTGATCGTCAGCGATGCGCACCCCCTGATTGGTGGTCAACGCATAGCCTTCTCCGCCTTTGCGGTGTGGCTCGAGTGATTTTAGCTTCTCATTGCCGGTGTCCGGCGATTTCATGCTACCGGGCGCGGTGGGCTGCTCGCCAGGGGCTGAGGGGCCCGGTGAAGGGCGATGAGAGCCATCTTCAGGTGCAAGGGAGTCCATACCCGGCTGTGATTCTTCAGTGCCATGAATGGGTGATTGATGTGTGTTATCTTTGTTCGACATTGCACGCTTCTCCTTTATTCATTCCTAAAAAACCCTGTTAACTATAGAACAATGTACGGAAAGGGCAGGCGAACTCAGCTTTTTCAGACACCGCCTTAGTAAAAGAGGCGGTCCACCACACGCAAGGCGCGACGCGTGGGGGCAGGATCGGCTATCATAGAAATTTCCTGCTTTCAGAATGTGCTTTAATGAACCAGTCGCTTATGAAACCTCTTCGTCAACAAAATCGCCAGGTTATTAGCTACGTGCCCCGTGTCGAACCCGCTCCCCCTGAACATGCGCTGAAGGTGGATGGCTATCGCGATGTCTGGCAGTTACGTGGCAAATATGTGGCCTTTGTGCTGATTGGCGAGCATTTCCGTCGTTCTCCGGTGTTTACTGTGCCGGAAGCGGCCCAGCGGTGGGCGGTACAAATTCGACAGGATGAAGAAGTTTGAAAAATAACACGTATAAAAAAACCGCCTGATGGCGGTTTTTTTATTTTCAATGATTAACGGTGCGCCAGCTCGGCGTCGTCTTCACTATCCAGGATGGCTTTGTCGGTCTGCTTCAGCCACTGGCTGGGCAGCGTACCGGCCGTCATTGAGCCGCTCACGTTCAGTGCGGTACGCCCCATGTCGATCAGCGGTTCAACGGAGATCAGCAGGGCCACCAGCGTTACCGGCAGGCCCAGCGCAGGCAGAACAATCAGCGCGGCGAAGGTAGCACCGCCGCCCACGCCCGCAACGCCTGCGGAGCTAATGGTGACAATACCGACCAGCGTAGCAATCCAGACCGGATCCAGCGGATTGATCCCAACCGTTGGCGCAACCATCACGGCCAGCATCGCCGGGTAGAGACCCGCACACCCGTTCTGACCAATCGTGGCACCAAAGGAGGCCGAGAAGCTGGCAATAGACTCAGGTACACCCAGGCGACGAGTCTGCGCTTCGACGTTCAGCGGAATAGATGCGGCGCTGGAACGGCTGGTGAAGGCAAAGGTCAGCACCGGCCAGACTTTACGGAAGTATTTCAGCGGGCTTACGCCGTTCACACCCAGCAGGATGCCGTGTACGACAAACATAATGCCCAGACCCAGATAAGAGGCGACAACGAAGCTGCCCAGCTTAATGATGTCCTGCAGGTTAGAGCCAGCAACCACTTTGGTCATCAGTGCCAGAACACCGTAAGGGGTCAGTTGCATCACCAGACGAACCAGCTTCATCACCCAGCTTTGCAGGGTATCGATAGCGGTCAGCACGCGCTCGCCTTTCGGCGCATCGTCTTTCAGCAGTTTCAGTGCCGCCACGCCCAGGAAGGCAGCGAAAATCACCACGCTGATGATGGAAGTTGGGCTGGCGCCTGTCAGGTCAGCAAACGGGTTCTTCGGAATGAAGGAGAGCACCATCTGCGGCACCGTCAGGTCAGCGACTTTACCCACGTAGTTGGTCTGAATTGCGGTCAGGCGCGCGGTTTCAGCTGTACCCTGAACCAGACCCTCGGCGGTCAGGCCGAACAGGTTGGTCACCAGCACCCCCACCAGCGCAGCAATCAGCGTGGTAAACAGCAGCGTACCGATGGTCAGGAAACTGATTTTACCCAACTGCGTAGCGTTATGCAGACGAGCAACAGCGCTCAGAATAGAGGCAAATACCAGCGGCATGACGATCATCTGCAGCAACTGGACATAGCCGTTACCGACAATATTGAACCACTGAATGGAGTCTTTCAGTATCGGGCTATCGGAGCCGTAGACGGCATGTAAGGCCAGGCCAAACACGACACCCATGACCAGACCCACCAGCACTTTCTTCGCCAGGCTCCACTGTTTGTGACGCGCCTGGGCGAGAAGCAATAGCAATATAACGAACACGACAATGTTCGCGATGAGTGGAAAATTCATCCCCGTTCTCCTGATTTATTATGTGGCCGGTTTTTACCGGTCCTGTTGGCGCAAGGTTAGCAGAAGTGTGATGTCGCGCTTATATCCAAATGGAATGGGTTATGACAAATGCGATAATTTTGCTGTTTTACTGTTCAATCTGGTGATGAATAAAGCGATTGAACTGAAATTGCAGCGAATTGATCATCTGAGATGACCAGCGCACTGCACTGTTTTCGGGCAATGTCTGCGGCATCCAGACGGCATAGGCGAACAGAGCCATGCACAACACGCGCTCAAGCTGATTCCCTTTCTGGGGAACGAGAACAGGCAGGCGGAAACGCCAGCGGCAGGGCCACAGCAGCGGCACGCCAGCAGGCGTCAGCATATCGGCGAGAATATGACTCAAATAGCCCAGCACCATGCCCTGAATGGCATCGGCGGGCACTATCCAGCTTTCAGGTACTTTTAAATAGAACAGCGTCAGCAGGGCAAACACGGCCAGCAGGCTGTGCGTAAACCCGCGATGGCCAAACGCACGGGCGATAGGTTTTGAGATCCACTTCAGGCGTTGCCCAAGAAAAGATTTAGGATGGTCGATGTCGGGCAACAGGCAGGTCAGCACGGCAGAAGGAACAATATGCCACCAGTCCCCCTGTGCAAGCACGGGGGTAAGCTCAGCGTTTTTGGCAAATACTGCGCACGCAATGGAAAAAAGCAGGTGGCCTTCCGCCGTCATGATAAAACCCAGGAAACTGTCAATTCATACAGTATAGGGTTTTTATACAGTAGGCGAAAGAGGTGACGGTGTAACTCTTTGTCACAAAGCGGGTCAACGCGCCAGCCAGCCCCCGTCGACGGCCAGGGTATGGCCGTTCACGTAGTCTGACGCGGCGGAGGCCAAAAACACCACCGGGCCCTGCAGATCTTCCGGTACGCCCCAACGCCCGGCAGGAATGCGGTCAAGGATTTCCTGGCTACGCTGCTCGTCATCACGCAGCTGCTGCGTATTATTGGTCGCCATGTAACCCGGTGCGATAGCGTTGACGTTAATGCCATGCGCCGCCCACTCGTTCGCCAGCAGACGGGTGATCCCCAGCACGCCACTTTTTGAGGCGGTATAAGAGGGCACGCGGATGCCGCCCTGGAAGGAGAGCATTGAGGCGATGTTGATGATTTTCCCACCCTGACCCTGGGCGATAAACTGCTTTGCCACGGCCTGTGAGAGGAAGAAGACGGATTTCAGATTGAGGTCGATCACCTCATCCCAGTCCTTTTCCGTGAACGCCAGCGCATCTTCCCGGCGA
Source organism: Enterobacter sp. T1-1 (assembly GCF_000710795.1). Taxonomy (NCBI): domain Bacteria; kingdom Pseudomonadati; phylum Pseudomonadota; class Gammaproteobacteria; order Enterobacterales; family Enterobacteriaceae; genus Enterobacter; species Enterobacter sp. T1-1. The sequence continues at coordinate 187,978 of NZ_JALW01000005.1, forward strand.
ATCGTCCCGGCGTTATTCACCAGAATATCGACGCGCCCCATCTCAGCGACGGCACGCTCCACAACGCCCTGAAGACTCGCCTGCTGGCCGAGGTCGGCCCGAATGGCCGTAAACCGTCTGCCGAGCGCCGTCACGCTGGCCGCTGTTTGCTCAGGCGCTTTACGGTTGACGCCCACGATATCGCAGCCCGCCTGTGCCAGCGCGATGGCCATGCCTTGCCCCAGACCGGTATCGCATCCGGTGACGATGGCCACTTTTCCTGAAAGAGTAAAGGTATCCAGTATCATTCGCGCCTCAGAAGCAGGTGATTGTCGTTCTGAAACTTAGAATAGGAGTCGGGCGTGAGAAATGCAACCGAAATGGAACGGTGTTTTATTTTATTTTCAGGCAGCACGAGGCTGCCTGAAACAGAGCGTTTATTCGCCTCGCAGGTGTTGCACCGTCAGATCAGCCAGGGTGTTTAGCTTCACGTCGGCAAGCGCAAAACGGGGATCGTGTCGGCCCTCTTCAGCAGGAACGACAATGGAACGCATCCGCGCAGCTTTAGAGGCCACCATGCCGTTAACGGAATCTTCCAGCGCCACGCAGGTTAATGGATCAAGACCGAGCTTAGCGGCACAATCCATATACACCTGGGGATGGGGCTTACTGTAGGGGAGCTTTTCCGCAGAGGCCAGCGCATCGAAACTGTCACGCAGCTCGAACATGGTGAGCACTTTTTCCAGCATGTGCAGCGGGGAGGCGGAGGCCAGTCCCACTTTCAGCCCCTGCGCTTTGCACAGGGCGACAGCTTCACGGACGCCCGGCAGCAGCGGCCTGGACTCTTCCACCAGCGCAATGGCGCGGCTGATAATGCGGGCGGTGACCTCATCGCGATCCGGGCCCACCCATGGCTGATGGGCATACCACAGGTCAACCACCATATCGATACGCAAGCCCAGCGTATCCGGGAGTTCATGGCGGCGGCTGATATCGACGCCGAGGCTGGCCATGACGTCCAGTTCAGCACGATCCCAGAGCGGTTCGGAATCGATCAGTAATCCATCCATGTCAAAAATAGCGGCAAGAATTTGGCGCGGTGTCGACATCACAACGTCTCCTTATTAAGGGTGTACGACAGACGATACGTGCTAAGTACAATCTGCAATTTAGCATATTGCCTTTAAAGATCGGGCGAAAAAGACGGTCAGGAGGTAGACTTAGCCACAAATAACGCGTCTTTATGAAGAGGAACTGATGACGTATCAACAAGCTGGACGCATTGCTGTCTTAAAACGGGTTGCTGGCTGGGTGATTTTTATTCCTGCCGTTATTTCTACGCTGATTTCTGTGCTCAAGTTTATGTACGATCACAGCGAAAAACAGCCGGGTATCAATGCGGTCATGCTTGATTTTGCGCATGTCATGATTGAGATGATGCGTTTTAACACGCCATTTTTGAATATCTTCTGGTTCAACTCGCCCACGCCGGACTTTCACCAGCAGCTCAATATCGGGTTTTGGGTGATTTATGCGCTGATCTTTATCGCCATGGCGTTACAGGCGTCAGGGGCACGCATGAGCCGTCAGACCCGTTTTTTACGTGAAGGGGTGGAAGACCAGATGATTCTGGAACAGGCCAAAGGCCCGGAAGGGATGACGCGTGAACAGATCGAGTCCCGCATCGTGGTGCCGCGTCACTCTATCTTCCTGCAAATCTTTCCGCTCTATGTCCTGCCGGTGATCATTATTGTGGCGGGCTACTTCTTTTTCTCACTGCTCGGCTTTTTATAATCACTGGGTGGCCTGAGGCCACCCGTCCTGCCTTCATGCGGCCAGCACACGCTCAAGCGCCCGCTGTGCGTTCACCAGATGCTCACCCCCAAACAGAATTGCGCGGTTCATCAGGGTATAAAGCTGATACACCGGCTGGCGGTCAAGGAAGCCCTGCGGTAAGGGGGAGATTGACTGATAGCCGTCATAAATTTGTGGCGGCTGCTCGGGGTGCAGGGGCAGCATGGCGAGGTCGCACTCTCTGTCGCCCCAGTAGCAGGCCGGATCGTATATATACGGCCCATTGGGGCCCAGCGCGCAGTTATCGGACCACAAATCGCCGTGCAGCAAAGAAGGCTGAGGCTGATGAGAGGCCAGGCGCTGCTGTATATGCTCGACGATAGCATCAATGTTGCCAAATTCGAGGCCTTTCTCGGCGGCGAGCTCAAGCTGCCAGCCGATACGCTGCTCGGCAAAAAAGGTCGACCAGCGGCGTTGCCAGGCATTCGGTTGTGGTGTGGTGGAGAGATCGTTATCAAAGTCGAGACCAAACTGCGGCTGGTCGCTCCATTGATGCAGGCGCGCTATCTGCTGTCCCAGAATAAACGCATTGTGGGCATCCAGCGGACGGGCAGGGAGGTATTCCATCACCAGAAAGCTGTAGTCGCGGTCGCTGCCCACGGCCAGCACCTCCGGGACGGTGACCGTTTTGCTGCGCGACAACAGTTCCAGCTGATCGGCTTCGGCGGTGAAAATCGGGAGCAACTCTCTCTCGTCGCATTTTACGAAGAGATCGCGCCCTGAGTAGCGTATGTGCCATGCTGCGTGGATCTCTCCGCCTGGCAGTTCGTTACGCAGTTCAATTTCACCTTCGCCCAGTTGTTCACGTAAAAGATGACTGATAGCCTGCCACATGATCTCTCTCCCATGTTGTCTGCCAGATCATAAAGTTAGCGCATAACTGCGGTAAAAAAATACGAACTAACGCACACCTGAGCGGTTTACCTTCATGCAGGGCACTTATTGTTCTTTTTTCTGCCAGGTTTCCCAGGTATCCACATCAATTTCGGCAGGTTTATCTGTCACGCTCTCAGCCAGGCTTTCCGCCAGCGCGCGAACCTCCTCTTCGCTGAGGGCGCTTATCAGGCCGAATGCCAGCGTGCCTAAATCATGAATATTGCCTTCTTCATCCGTCAGCGTGAGCAGGAAATTGGCCCGGGTAAAGGCGTTGTTAAGCTCATTCAGCTCGGTCAGCGATGCTTCATGAATGTTGACGGTAACGACGTAGCGGGTGATGTCACCACTGCTCATAATTCACCTCGTTGTTATCATGAAAGTTTTCTTAGCATAGTCGATAGTGTGTGTTTGGCGACTTTGCACTGCATTTCCCCTTCAGCGCGAAGGGGAAAGCGGGTTAATTTCGGGACAGGTAATCGACAATTTTTTGCGTATCGGCCAGCGAACACAGCCGCGTTCCCTGGTTGATGGTTGCCGCGCTACCTGCCGCCACGCCGTAGCGTGTCATCTCCAGCAGCGTCGCGCCCTGCGCCAGTTTTAGCGTCATTGCCCCAACCATGCTGTCGCCTGCGCCTACGGTGCTCTGGCTTTTCATCGGCGGCGGGACAACCTGCACTGACCCCGTTTCATCCACGGCCAGCGCCCCCTGCGGGCCAAGAGAGACCACCACGCGCCGCGCTTTACCCGTGCGCACCAGCTCCTGGGCCGCGCTGCGCACATCATCCGGCTGAGTGAGTTCGCGGTTAACCAGCGCGCTCAGCTCTTTCTGGTTTGGTTTGACCAGCTCAAGATTGCCCGGCTCTAACGCTGCCTGCAACGCCTCGCCGCTGCTGTCTACAATACAGCGGATGCCGCGCTGCTGTGCGGCCCGAATGAGCGCCGTCAGCTTTTCCGTACTGACACCGGGTGGCAGACTGCCGCTGATGACCAGCAGTGAACCGCTTTCAATCGTCAGCACTTTCTCTTCAAGCTGACGGAACTCGTCGTCGCTCAGTCTGGCGCCTGGCATCACAAAGCGATATTGCTCTCCGCTGGACTCCACGTGCACGTGCAGATTTTGACGCGTCCAGTCTTTGGCCTCGACCGTCTCCACGGCGACCTGTTCATCAGCCAGCAGAGAGACAAGATGTTCGCCGGTGGCTCCGCCTGCGGGGAATATCGCCGTGGCTTTCCCACCGAGATGGGTGATGGCGCGTGCCACGTTGATCCCCCCGCCGCCGGGCTCAAACACCGGGGCACTGCAGCGAAGTTTACCTTCCGGGTAAATCTGCGGCGTGAGGGTGGCGGAATCGAGGGAAGGGGAGAGCGTCAGAGTGTAGATAGAAACCATCATTACCTCCTTTTAGCGTGGGTTCCTTTTAGTCTGGCACCATTTGGCAGGAAGGCAATGTAAATAACAGTATGATTTTCAATATGAATAATGACAAAGCGAAGGCTAAGCGATATATAAAATAAAACGCATTTTGGGATCGTTCTTATTCAAAAAATGAAATAAGAAAACATTGCTATGTTATTTGCGGCTTTTTATAATTTGTTACCTTTCTCTGGACGCCTTGTCATTGATCCTCAAGAAAGTTTCCGGGACCGTGTGGTCTCTTTTTTTGTTGTACGGACTCCTTAATAAAATGAAGCTTTTGAAGACAGTGCCCGCTGCACTGATGCTGGCGGGGGGCGTGTTTGCGGCTATGAGCGCAACCGCTGATGATTCCGTTTTTACTGTCATGGACGATCCCACCGCGGCGAAAAAACCTTTTGAAGGTAATTTGAACGCCGGGTACCTGGCGCAATCCGGTAACACGAAAAGCTCCTCTCTGACGGCGGATAGCACGTTGACCTGGTACGGTAACACCACCGCCTGGTCTCTGTGGGGAAACGCCAGCAACACCTCCGCTAACGATGAACGCTCCTCCGAGAAATACGCGGTAGGTGGACGTAGCCGTTACAACATGACTGACTATGACTACCTGTTTGGCCAGGCAAGCTGGCTGACTGACCGTTACAACGGCTATCGTCAACGCGATGTCTTCACCGCAGGTTATGGTCGTCAGTTCCTGAACGGTCCGGTTCATAGCTTCCGCTTCGAATTCGGTCCGGGTGTCCGTTATGACGAGTTCACCGACGGCGATACCAAAACGCAACCGCTCGGCTATGCGTCTGGCACCTACGCCTGGCAGATGACCGACAACACGAAGTTCACCCAGGGTGTTTCTGTGTTTGGCGCCGAGGACACAACGCTGAACTCTGAGACAGCGCTGAATGTGGACATCAACGAACACTTTGGCCTGAAAGTGGCCTATAACGTGACCTGGAACTCTTCGCCTCCAGAGACTGCGCCGGATCATACCGACCGCAGAACCACCGTTTCACTGGGCTATAAGATGTAATGCAGACGGGCCGATTATTTCGGCCCGTTTTTTATTTTCAGAAACTGTGCTGTTTTATATTAAACGCCGTTTTAAAATAATTGGTCCTCAAAAATCCTCTTAATTTCTTCATAATTCATCCTGGCCAGACCGCATTCTGTTTATTTGACACAAATTGATAATAACCAGGCGAGGCAAAAGGATGAACCAGCGTTATACTCAATACACAGGCATTTATTTGCCTTGAGAAGTATTGCATGTCTTCAGAAAGAGAATAATAGTATGAAAAAAATCAAAAATACTGCTGCAGCCATGGTGCTTTCTGCACTTTCGTTTGGTGTATTCGCTGCAGATGATGCCAGTCAGGTTGGAATGACTCACGCTTCTGACGTTGAAGCCGGGTCAAACATCGCGCCGGGCGCGCCGTCTACCGGTCAATCAATGAATGACGCGTTTGATGTACATAAACTGGTAGCAGGTGAATGATCCTGACAGGTAATTGTGTACGCCATTATTCCACCTGTATTTCGCCTTGACGAAAAACAGGTGGAATATCGATAACGTGTTTTATTCTGTACGCCGTTGCGTCAAATTCCCGCTTAGCCCCAAATCATCGCCGCCCAACGCAATAGCAGCATTGCACCGCAGATGGCAATTAAGACCAGCACCATTTTCCAGTGTTTGACGGCAAATCGTTTTGTTGGCATAACCTAATCCTTGTCTGTTGATGCCTTCAGTCTATCAAAATACGCGCTGTCGGGGACAGAAGGTTATGCCACATCATCGGTTGGGCTAGAACCAATGAAATCTCTCGGCAAGGATCAACGCTAAACCGGCAGCAGAAAGTATATTCAATATCACTACGGTTCTACTGGATACATTCATGTGATGCCTCATGGCTGTGTCAGGACCTGTTCAAGAATAGCTCAACAATCGGGTATTGCGAGCTCTGGTAGGCGATCGTGCCCTCATACGTTCAAACTGGTCGCAGAGGGTGCATACGCCCTGTCATTAGTGTTACCATTAGAAAGCCTGCCGTAAACCGGCATTATTCTGATTTTGGCAGGTGCAGGATGACGAGCCAATTTGACGATTGTTGGTCAGATGGTGTCGTAATCTCTTGTTAAACTATGATTATTTTCTTTGTATATGCTCTTATGTGTGGGGCATCACTGCAAATAAGGATATAAAATGCCTGTAATTACTCTTCCTGATGGCAGCCAACGCCATTTCGACCACGCCGTTAGCCCAATGGATGTTGCCCTGGACATCGGTCCTGGACTCGCGAAAGCGACCATCGCGGGCCGTGTGAACGGTGAGCTGGTTGATGCATCCGATCTGATCGAAAACGACGCGCAACTCTCTATCATCACCGCAAAAGATGAAGAAGGTCTGGAGATCATTCGTCACTCCTGTGCGCACCTGTTAGGTCATGCCATCAAACAGCTGTGGCCAAACACCAAAATGGCGATCGGCCCGGTTATCGACAACGGCTTCTACTACGACGTTGACCTTGACCACACCCTGACCCAGGAAGATATCGACGCGCTCGAGAAACGTATGCACGAGCTCGCCGAAACCAACTATGACGTCATTAAGAAGAAAGTCAGCTGGCACGAAGCGCGTGAAACCTTCGTGAAGCGTGGCGAGAGCTATAAAGTCTCTATTCTTGATGAGAACATTGCTCATGATGACAAGCCTGGCTTGTATCATCACCAGGAATACATCGACATGTGCCGCGGGCCGCACGTGCCGAACATGCGCTTCTGCCATCACTTCAAACTGATGAAAATTGCTGGCGCCTACTGGCGTGGCGATAGCAACAACAAGATGTTGCAGCGTATTTATGGTACCGCGTGGGCAGATAAAAAAGCCCTGAACGCCTACCTGCAGCGCCTGGAAGAGGCGGCGAAGCGTGACCACCGTAAAATCGGTAAACAGCTTGACCTGTACCATATGCAGGAAGAAGCACCGGGTATGGTCTTCTGGCATAACGACGGCTGGACTATTTTCCGTGAACTGGAAACCTTCGTGCGTTCCAAGCTGAAAGAGTACCAGTATCAGGAAGTGAAAGGTCCGTTCATGATGGACCGTGTGCTGTGGGAAAAAACCGGCCACTGGGACAACTACAAAGATGCGATGTTCACCACCTCTTCTGAGAACCGTGAATACTGCATCAAGCCAATGAACTGCCCGGGCCACGTTCAGATCTTTAACCAGGGTCTGAAATCTTACCGCGATCTGCCGCTGCGTATGGCAGAGTTCGGTAGCTGCCACCGTAACGAGCCATCAGGTGCGCTGCACGGTCTGATGCGTGTTCGTGGCTTTACGCAGGATGATGCGCATATCTTCTGTACTGAAGATCAGGTACGTGATGAAGTTAACGCCTGTATTCGTATGGTCTACGATATGTACAGTACCTTTGGCTTCGAGAAGATCGTGGTCAAACTCTCAACGCGTCCGGAAAAACGTATCGGTAGCGATGAGACCTGGGATCGTGCAGAAGCGGATCTCGCCGTGGCGCTGGAAGAGAACGGAATTCCGTTTGAATACCAGCTGGGTGAGGGCGCCTTCTACGGTCCGAAAATTGAATTTACCCTGTATGACTGTCTCGACAGAGCTTGGCAGTGCGGCACAGTACAGCTGGACTTCTCCCTGCCTCAGCGTTTAAGCGCCTCTTATGTTGGCGAAGACAACGAGCGTCAGGTCCCTGTAATGATTCACCGTGCTATTCTCGGTTCTCTGGAGCGCTTCATTGGCATCCTGACCGAAGAGTTCGCGGGCTTCTTCCCAACCTGGCTTGCGCCGGTGCAGGTAGTGGTCATGAACATTACCGATTCTCAGGCGGATTACGTTAAAGAATTGACGCAGAAACTACAAAATGCGGGCATTCGCGTAAAAGCAGACTTGAGAAATGAGAAGATTGGCTTTAAAATCCGCGAGCACACTTTACGTCGTGTCCCGTATATGTTGGTCTGTGGTGATAAAGAGGTGGAAGCAGGCAAAGTTGCCGTTCGCACCCGCCGTGGTAAAGACCTGGGCAGCCTGGACGTAAGTGAAGTGATTGAGAAGCTGCAACAAGAGATTCGCAGCCGCAGTCTTCAACAACTGGAGGAATAAGGTATTAAAGGCGGAAAACGAGTTCAAACGGCACGTCCGAATCGTATCAATGGCGAGATTCGCGCCCAGGAAGTTCGCTTAACAGGTCTGGAAGGCGAGCAGCTGGGGATTGTGAGTCTGAGAGAAGCAATCGAAAAAGCTGAAGAAGCTGGAGTAGATTTAGTTGAAATCAGCCCTAACGCCGAACCGCCAGTTTGTCGTATCATGGACTACGGCAAGTTCCTTTATGAAAAAAGTAAGTCTTCTAAGGAACAGAAGAAGAAGCAAAAAGTTATCCAGGTTAAGGAAATTAAATTCCGTCCTGGTACCGACGATGGCGATTATCAGGTAAAACTCCGCAGCCTGATTCGCTTTCTGGAAGATGGCGATAAGGCCAAGATCACACTGCGTTTCCGCGGTCGTGAAATGGCCCACCAACAGATTGGTATGGAAGTGCTTAACCGCGTCCGTGACGATCTGAGTGAACTGGCAGTAGTCGAATCCTTCCCTACGAAGATCGAAGGCCGCCAGATGATCATGGTGCTCGCTCCTAAGAAGAAACAGTAAGGCCTTCAAGCAGCAAAATCTGTGGAGCCTTCGGGCCTCATAGGTTTTGCTCGCCTATGTTTCGTTTATTTAACAATGCGAAGTGGAAGTTATTAAAATGCCAAAAATTAAGACCGTACGCGGTGCTGCTAAGCGCTTCAAAAAAACCGGTAAAGGTGGTTTTAAGCACAAGCACGCTAACCTGCGTCACATTCTGACTAAGAAAGCTACCAAGCGTAAACGTCACCTGCGTCCAAAAGCCATGGTTTCTAAAGGCGATCTGGGCCTGGTTATCGCGTGCCTGCCGTACGCATAAGTCGTTAACGTTTAACTTTTTTAACTTAGAATAGATACAGGAGAGCACACATGGCTCGCGTAAAACGTGGTGTAATTGCACGTGCACGTCACAAGAAAATTTTGAAACAAGCTAAAGGCTACTACGGTGCGCGTTCACGCGTATACCGCGTTGCCTTCCAGGCTGTTATCAAAGCAGGTCAGTACGCTTACCGTGACCGTCGTCAGCGTAAGCGTCAGTTCCGTCAACTGTGGATTGCGCGTATCAACGCAGCAGCACGTCAGAACGGTATTTCTTACAGCAAATTCATCAACGGCCTGAAAAAAGCTTCTGTTGAAATCGACCGTAAGATCCTGGCTGACATCGCAGTATTCGACAAAGTCGCGTTCACCGCGCTGGTCGAAAAAGCGAAAGCAGCACTGGCATAAGCCAGTTGAGAGAGGGGGCCTGGCTCCCTCTTTTCATATACCCGTCATACTTCAAGCTGTACCTGCGTTGGCTGCGTTCGTTCCGAATTATTTAGGGTATAACCTTATCAGAAGATTGACTTTTATCCGTGCAGGCTTTTCAATAAGGTCTTAACGGTTTTTACCACACAAGGTAACGCAAGCATGAATGCTGCTATTTTCCGCTTCTTCTTTTACTTTAGCACCTGACTTCAGGAGGCTAGCGCGTGAAAGATGAAACGAAAAACAGCGCCAGATAAGCCTCCCGATGGAGGCTTTTTTTGTGCCTGAATTTGAGAGAATACGTCCACCAAATCGGTGTCTGTACCGACATAATGAGGAAAATCATGTCACATCTCGCAGAGCTGGTTGCCAGTGCAACAGCCGCCATTAATCAGGCCTCAGATGTTGCCGCGTTAGACAATGTCCGCGTCGAATATCTGGGTAAGAAAGGGCATCTGACCCTTCAAATGACTACCCTGCGTGAGTTGCCGCCGGAAGAGCGCCCGGCAGCCGGTGCGGTGATAAACGAAGCCAAAGAGCAGGTGCAACAGGCTCTGAACGCGCGTAAAGCGGCGCTGGAAAGTGCCGTGCTGAATGCGCGTCTGGCGGCAGAGACGATCGATGTTTCTCTGCCTGGGCGCCGCATCGAAAACGGTGGCCTGCATCCGGTGACTCGTACCATCGATCGTATTGAAAGTTTCTTCGGTGAGCTCGGCTTTACCGTGGCGACTGGCCCGGAAATCGAAGATGATTACCATAACTTCGACGCTCTGAACATTCCAGGCCATCATCCGGCACGTGCTGACCACGACACTTTCTGGTTCGACGCCACCCGTCTGCTGCGTACTCAGACCTCCGGCGTACAGATCCGTACCATGAAGGAGCAGGAACCCCCGATCCGTATCATTGCACCGGGCCGCGTCTACCGTAACGATTACGATCAGACCCACACCCCAATGTTCCACCAGATGGAAGGGCTGATCGTTGATAAAAACATCAGCTTCACCAACCTGAAAGGCACGCTGCACGACTTCCTGAACAACTTCTTTGAGGAAGATCTGCAGGTTCGTTTCCGTCCGTCCTATTTCCCGTTCACCGAACCGTCTGCGGAAGTGGACGTGATGGGCAAAAACGGCAAATGGCTGGAAGTGCTGGGCTGCGGCATGGTGCATCCTAACGTACTGCGCAACGTGGGTATCGACCCGGAAGTTTACTCCGGCTTTGCGTTCGGGATGGGCATGGAGCGTCTGACCATGCTGCGTTATGGCGTGACCGATTTGCGTGCATTCTTCGAAAACGATCTGCGTTTCCTCAAACAGTTTAAATAAGGGCAGGACAGAACAATGAAATTCAGTGAACTGTGGTTACGCGAATGGGTGAACACCACGCTGGACAGCGAAGCGCTTTCCAACCAGATCACCATGGCGGGTCTGGAAGTTGACGGTGTAGAGCCGGTTTCTGGCGCCTTCACCGGCGTGGTTGTGGGCGAAGTGGTTGAATGCGGTCAGCACCCTAACGCTGATAAACTGCGCGTCACCAAAGTTAATGTGGGTGGCGATCGTCTGCTGGATATCGTCTGCGGCGCGCCAAACTGCCGTCAGGGCCTGAAAGTGGCCGTGGCGACTGTCGGCGCTGTGCTGCCGGGCGATTTCAAAATTAAAGCGGCCAAACTGCGCGGCGAGCCGTCTGAAGGCATGCTGTGCTCGTTCTCCGAGCTGGGTATTTCCGATGATCACAGCGGCATTATTGAACTGCCGCTGGATGCGCCAATCGGCACCGATATCCGCGAGTACCTTAAGCTCGATGACAACACCATCGAAATCAGCGTGACGCCAAACCGTGCGGACTGCTTAGGGATTATCGGCGTGGCTCGCGATGTTGCGGTGCTGAACCAGACCGAACTGAACGTGCCGGAGATCGTCCCGGTTGCTGCTACCATCAGTGACGTCCTGCCTATTCAGGTAGACGCGCCTGAAGCCTGCCCACGCTACCTCGGTCGTGTGGTGAAAGGTATCAACGTCAAAGCGCCAACCCCGCTGTGGATGAAAGAAAAACTGCGTCGCTGCGGTATCCGTTCTATTGATGCGGTTGTTGACGTGACCAACTATGTTCTGCTGGAACTGGGTCAGCCAATGCACGCGTTCGATAAAGATCGTATCGACGGCGGGATTATCGTGCGTATGGCAAAAGAGGGTGAAACCCTGGTTCTGCTGGACGGCAGCGAAGCAAAACTGAATGCCGACACGCTGGTGATTGCCGATCACGGCAAGGCGCTGGCGATGGGCGGGATCTTCGGTGGCGAACACTCTGGCGTGAACGATGAAACGCAAAACGTTCTGCTGGAATGTGCCTTCTTCAGCCCGCTCTCTATTACCGGTCGTGCGCGTCGTCATGGTCTGCACACCGATGCCTCTCACCGCTACGAGCGTGGCGTTGACCCGGCGCTGCAGTACAAAGCGATGGAACGTGCGACCCGTCTGCTGATCGACATCTGCGGCGGCGAAGCGGGCCCGGTTATTGATGTAACCAACGAAGGCACGCTGCCGAAGCGCGCGACCATTACCCTGCGTCGCAGCAAGCTGGATCGCCTGATTGGCCACCACGTTGCCGATGCACAGGTCACCGGTATTCTGAAGCGTCTGGGTTGCGACGTGACGGAAGGGCAGGACGAGTGGAAAGCCGTTGCGCCATCATGGCGTTTCGACATGGAGATTGAAGAAGATCTGGTGGAAGAAGTGGCCCGCGTCTACGGCTACAATAACATCCCTGACGAGCCGGTACAGGCCGGTCTGGTGATGGGCTCCCACCGTGAAGCCGATCTCTCCCTGAAGCGTGTGAAAACCATGCTGAACGACAAAGGTTATCAGGAAGTGATCACCTACAGCTTTGTCGATCCTAAGCTGCAGCAGCTGATCCATCCAGGCCAGGAAGCGCTGATCCTGCCAAGCCCGATCTCCAGCGAGATGTCGGCAATGCGCCTGTCTCTGTGGACCGGCCTGCTGGGCACGATTGTCTACAACCAGAATCGTCAGCAAAACCGTGTGCGAATTTTCGAAAGCGGTTTGCGCTTTGTGCCGGATAATCAGGCAAATTTAGGCATCCGTCAGGATCTCATGCTGGCTGGCGCCATCAGCGGTAATCGCTATGAAGAGCACTGGGACCTGGCAAAAGGCACGGTTGATTTCTACGATATGAAGGGCGATCTGGAAGCGATTCTCGATCTGACCGGTAAATTATCTGAAATTGAATTCCGTGCAGAAGCCATTCCGGCACTCCATCCGGGCCAAAGTGCGGCTATCTATTTAGCGGGCAAACGCATTGGTTTTATTGGCGTTGTTCATCCTGAGCTGGAACGTAAACTGGACCTGAACGGCCGTACCATCGTGTTTGAGCTGGAATGGAGTCCGGTTGCAGACCGCGTGATTCCACAGGCGCAGGACGTCTCTCGCTTCCCGGCAAACCGCCGTGATATCGCGGTTGTGGTCGCTGAAAACGTGCCTGCAGCAGATATTTTGGCCGAGTGTAAGAAAGTTGGCGTAAATCAGGTAGTTGGCGTAAACTTATTTGACGTGTACCGCGGCAAGGGCGTAGCAGAAGGTTTCAAGAGCCTCGCTATCAGCCTTATCCTTCAGGATACCAGCCGTACACTCGAAGAAGAGGAGATTGCCGCTACCGTCGCCAAATGTGTAGAGGCATTAAAAGAGCGATTCCAGGCATCATTGAGGGATTGAACCTATGGCGCTTACAAAAGCTGAAATGTCAGAATATCTGTTTGATAAGCTTGGGCTTAGCAAACGGGATGCCAAAGAGCTGGTAGAGCTGTTTTTCGAAGAGATCCGTCGTGCTCTGGAAAATGGTGAGCAGGTAAAACTCTCCGGCTTTGGCAATTTTGATTTGCGAGACAAAAACCAACGTCCGGGCCGTAACCCGAAGACGGGGGAAGATATTCCCATTACAGCCCGCCGCGTGGTGACCTTCAGACCCGGACAGAAGTTAAAAAGCCGTGTCGAAAACGCAACGCCCAAAACAGAGTAATATGAACTAACTAAAAAGGCCGCTCTCGCGGCCTTTTTTCTTTGCTCTCGCTGGCAAACCCGCCGTAAAATCAATTACATCTCACGCTAATAAAACCGTACACATGCTTGATTTTGCCCATCGCCAACAGCGTTCCGATCGACGTCGCCTGCTTTTGCTGGTGCTGCTGCTTTTTGTTGCCGCCGGTTTCAGCCTGTGTGCTGGCGACCAGTGGCTAAGCCCGGTACGCTGGTTTGGTCCTGAAGGGCAGCTTTTCGTCTGGCAAATTCGTCTGCCGCGCACGCTGGCGGTGATCCTGGTCGGTGCCGCGCTGGCGCTCTCAGGCACCATTATGCAGGCGTTGTTTGAAAACCCTCTGGCAGAGCCGGGGCTGCTCGGTGTCTCAAATGGCGCCGGTGTAGGGCTGATTGCCGCGGTGATGCTCGGCGGTGGGGCGCTTTCCCCCTGGGGTGTTAGCCTCAGCGCCATTCTCGGGGCATTGCTGATCACCCTCATTCTTCTGCGCTTCGCACGACGCCATTTATCAACCAGTCGGCTGCTGCTTGCCGGGGTTGCGTTGGGGATCATCTGCAGCGCGTTGATGACCTGGGCGGTCTACTTCTCCACCTCGTTCGATCTGCGTCAGCTGATGTACTGGATGATGGGCGGGTTTGGCGGCGTAGACTGGCGGCAGGGCTGGCTGATGGTGCTGCTGGTCCCGGTCATACTGTGGGCGGGCGTGCAGTCGCAGCCGCTGAATATTCTCGCTCTTGGTGAAACCTCAGCCCGCCAGCTCGGGATGCCGATTGGCGTCTGGCGCAACGCGCTGGTGATTGCAATCGGCTGGCTGGTGGGAGTGAGCGTGGCGCTGGCGGGGGCGATTGGCTTTATCGGGCTGGTTATCCCGCACATGCTGCGTCTGTGTGGCATCACCGACCATCGAATCTTACTTCCCGCCTCGGCAGTGGCTGGTGCGGCAATGCTGCTGGTGGCGGATATCATCGCCAGGCTCGCCCTGAACGCCGCTGAGTTGCCCATCGGTGTGGTCACCGCCACGCTGGGCGCGCCGGTGTTTATCTGGCTACTATTAAAAGCTGGACGTTAAATCGATAACCTGAGGAAATGCTATGCAGTCTGATATTCTGAATACCGAAGTGACCACCATCGACGGGGACAAAACCACCCTGGAACGCTACAAAGGCAACGTGTTGCTCATTGTGAACGTGGCGTCTAAATGTGGTCTGACGCCGCAGTACGAGCAGCTGGAGAACATTCAGAAAGCCTGGGAGAAAGACGGCTTTACCGTACTGGGCTTCCCGTGCAATCAGTTCCTGGGTCAGGAGCCGGGCAGCGAAGAGGAGATCAAAACGTTTTGCAGCACCACCTATGGCGTGACGTTCCCGATGTTCAGCAAAATTGATGTGAATGGCGAAAATCGTCACCCGCTGTATGCCAAACTGGTGGCCGCCGCGCCGACCGCCGTGGCACCGGAAGGCAGCGGCTTTTATGAGCGTATGGCCAGCAAAGGGCGAGCACCGCTCTATCCGGACGACATCCTGTGGAATTTCGAAAAATTCCTGATTGGTCGTGACGGCCAGGTCGTTCAGCGTTTTTCTCCGGATATGACGCCTGAAGATCCTATCGTCATGGAGTCAATCAAGCTGGCGCTGGCGAAATAATGACGCAGCTGATGCAGCTCACGGACGTTGCCGAGACGGGGCGTCTGGAGCCGGTGACGGCGGCCATCCGTGCAGGTGAAATCCTGCATCTGGTGGGGCCGAACGGGGCAGGGAAGAGTACTCTGCTGGCGCGCATGGCGGGGCTGACCGTCGGGCCAGGCTCGATCACCTTGCTCGATAGCCCCCTGAGTGACTGGTCGGCGGTCGCGCTGGCGCACCGGCGGAGCTACCTTGTTCAGCAGCAGGTCCCGCCGTTTGCGATGCCGGTCTGGCACTATCTGATGCTGCATCTGCACGATAAACAGCAGACCGCGCTGCTCACCGAAGTGGCGGCGGCGTTGGGGTTAGAGGACAAACTTTCCCGGCATGCCAGCCAGCTTTCCGGTGGCGAGTGGCAGCGCGTCCGTCTGGCGGCGGTGATCCTTCAGATCCATCCGGCGGGCAACCCTCACGGGCGACTGTTGTTGCTGGACGAGCCGATGAGCGGTCTGGACGTGGCGCAACAGGCGGCGCTGGACACGCTCCTCAGCGCGCTGTGTCAACAAGGCATTGCCGTGGTGATGAGCAGCCATGACCTGAACCATACGCTGCGCCATGCGCACAGCGTCTGGCTTCTGGCGCGCGGGAAGATGATTGCCAGCGGCACGCGCGATAGCGTCCTTACGCCGCCAAATCTCGCTCGTGCTTACCATATGCCGTTCCGCAGGCTGGATATCGAAGGGCATAAGATGCTGATTTCTACCGCACACGAGTAACCGTTTCTTGCCTGTTAGCGCCATTGCACGCTAAATTACGAAAAGAATAAAAAAAGCAGAGGATTCGTCTGGACATGCGATTCTGGTTTCTCATGGTGGCAGCGTTATTTCTTGCGGGATGCAGTAGCCATCGCGCACCGCCGCCTAACCCACGACTCTCAGATTCAATCACTGTGATTGCCAGCCTGAACGATCAGCTGAGCAACTGGCGCGGGACACCGTATCGCTACGGTGGCATGAGTCGCGGTGGGGTGGATTGCTCCGGCTTTGTGCTGATGACGTTCCGGGATAAGTTTGATTTGCAACTTCCACGCGAAACGCGCAAACAGGCTGAAATCGGTACCGAAATTGATAAAGATGAGTTGTTACCCGGCGACCTGGTTTTTTTCAAAACCGGCTCGGGTGATAGTGGTCTGCATGTTGGCATTTATGATACGGATAACCAGTTTATTCATGCCTCGACCAGTCGTGGGGTGATGCGTTCTTCGCTCGATAATGTTTACTGGCGTAAAAATTTCTGGCAGGCACGACGTATTTAGTCCGCCACCGACCACGCATTTCTGACGGCATGGCACAATTAAACCATGCCGTTTTTTTGCAAATAAGATGATTAAAGTTAAATTTACAACAAATTACTTATGTCCTTATGTGTCTGTTTTATCTAAAACTGGCTATTACGCAGCAACCAGGATAAGATTATTTTAGATTCAGGGATAAATCTGAAAATTAATACGGATCTAATGAAATTAAACTTATTAAAATCAAGACAGTGGAATTGTGTCAGCAATTGCTCCAGGATGTCCTCTCTCATCTTTAATGCGGGGCGAGTGCAATGATTATTACGTTAGATAATGCCTACCAGTCTGAACTGTTGCTCCAGCCTGCCCGCAATAATGCCGGTGAGCTTAAAGGATTAGAGGTGACGGTTAACTTTACTGGCGTCGGCAGCGATGTACGGATCCCCACTGAACTCGTTATCCCACGTCTGACACCGGCAGAAGAGTTAGCGCTGTTTCAAGAAAAACTGCAATTGCTTGATACCTGCAAACTGTTTTTTATTCAGCATCAGTTAATTGCATGGATCAATATTACACCTGTAATAGTTGAGTTTTTATTAAGTAATGGGAACGCTGTTTCAATACTTGAGCGTTATCCGTTTCTTGAGTTTACTGTTAATGAGAATTATCCAGGTTTAAATAACGGAAAAGACGATCCTGAACTGGCGAGAATGGCGATTCATTTTCCGCTGGTACTGGCAAACTTTGGTGCCGGTGAAGCCTCGCTTAAAGCCGTTTATGATGGTTTGTTTAAACGTGTCATTCTGGACAAAGGGTTTATCCAGCAGCACGCGGCAGCGCTTTCTTTTGAGCCCTTTATGCGTGCTATTCTGTGGCAAATAACGTCACATTGTCAGTCTGTGCTCGTCGCCGGTATTGACGATCATGCCCTGTTGCAGCGCGTTTTATCCTTCAACTTTGGTGCCATGCAGGGGGCGCTGTGGCCTGCCGTAACTGCAGAGCGCGTCACCACGCTGGTTCAGTGATAACCCTTTCTTTCGCCCGTGTTTAAGTCCGGGTAAACCCTCTACACTAAAAGCAGGAGGACTTATGACCCTGTCTTTTACTGCGCACTGGCATGACGAGTTGCCGGGTTTTTATACCGCACTCAAACCAACACCATTACATCATTCCCGTCTTGTCTGGCATAACGATTGGCTGGCGAACGACCTGGCTATCCCACCGGAAATGTTCCAGCCTTCAGACGGCGCGGGCGTCTGGGGAGGGGAAACGCTGCTCGATGGCATGCAGCCCCTCGCTCAGGTCTATAGCGGACACCAGTTTGGCGTCTGGGCGGGACAGCTGGGGGACGGCCGTGGGATCCTGCTCGGCGAACAACAGCTTCCCGGCGGAGAGACGGTCGACTGGCACCTGAAAGGGGCGGGTCTCACACCCTATTCACGCATGGGCGACGGGCGCGCGGTACTGCGCTCAACCATTCGTGAAAGTCTGGCGTCGGAAGCGATGCATGCGCTGGGTATTCCCACCACGCGCGCGCTGACGATAGTGACCAGTGACACTCCGGTGGTCCGCGAAACGGTAGAAAAAGGCGCGATGCTGATGCGCATTGCGCAAAGCCATCTGCGTTTCGGCCATTTTGAACACTTTTATTATCGCCGCGAGCCGGAAAAAGTACGCCAGCTTGCCGATTACGCCATCCGACGGCACTGGCCGCAGTTACAGGACGAGGCCGACAAATACCACCTCTGGTTCCGGGATGTGGTTGCCCGCACGGCAATCATGATTGCCCGCTGGCAGTCCGTAGGCTTTGCTCATGGCGTGATGAATACCGACAACATGTCAATTCTGGGGCTGACCTTTGATTACGGTCCGTTTGGTTTTCTCGATGACTACCAGCCGGGGTATATCTGCAACCACTCGGACTATCAGGGGCGCTACAGCTTTGACAATCAGCCGGCGGTGGGGCTGTGGAATCTGCAGCGTCTGGCGCAATCCCTGTCGCCGTTTATCGACGTTGATGCCCTGAATGATGCGCTCGACGGCTATCAGGAGACATTGCTGCGCGAATACGGCACGCTGATGCGCAACAAGCTGGGGCTGATGACGCAGGAGAAGGGCGATAACACTATTCTGAATGGCTTGTTTGCGCTCATGGCGCGTGAGGGCAGCGACTATACCCGTACCTTCCGTATGCTCGGCCAGACAGAGCAGCATAGCCCCGCCTCACCGCTGCGCGATGAGTTTATCGACCGACAGGCGTTTGACGACTGGTTTGCCACTTACCGCGCGCGCCTGCAACAAGAGCAGGTGGATGACGCGACCCGGCAGGCGCAGATGAACGCGGCGAACCCGGCGATGGTCTTGCGCAACTGGCTGGCGCAGCGGGCGATTGAGCAGGCGGAGCAAGGTGAATATGCGGAATTACACCGGCTGCACGTAGCGTTGCGCACGCCGTTTGCCGACCGGGACGACGATTATGTCAGCCGCCCGCCTGACTGGGGCAAGCGGCTGGAGGTCAGCTGCTCAAGCTAATGTTATGGCCGGGAAGCACAGGCTTGCCCGGCCGATACGTCACTGGGCGACCCACCCGCCGTCCATATTCCACGCCGCGCCCCGCACGTGCACGGCGCTGTCGCTACATAAAAACAGCGCCAGTTCACCCAGCTGTTCTGGCGTAACAAACTCTCCTGATGGCTGTTTCTCCGCAAGCAACTGCTCGCGCGCCCGATCCGCAGGCACACCTTCTGCGATACGTTTGTCGATCTGCTGCTGAACCAGCGGCGTAAGCACCCATCCCGGGCAGATGGCGTTAGCGGTAATACCGGTGCGGGCAGTCTCCAGCGCCAGGGATTTTGTAAAACCGACCACCCCATGCTTGGCGGCGACATAGGCTGACTTCTCTTTTGATGCCACCAGCCCATGCACGGAGGCGATATTAATGATGCGTCCCCAGTTTTTCTCGCGCATTGCAGGCAGCGCCAGTCGGCTGGTGTGAAACACCGACGACAGGTTAATGGCAATAATGTCGTTCCATTTCTCCACCGGGAACGCCTCAACCGGGGCGACATGCTGTATCCCGGCATTATTGATAAGAATATCCACTCCGCCGAACTGCGTGTCGGCGTAGCGCATCATCGCGTCGATTTGCAGGGTGTCACGCAGATCTGCATCGTGATAGCCCGGTTTTTTCCCCAGCCGGGCGATCTCTTCTCTTGCTGCGTCACTGTCGCCAAAACCGTTGAGGATCAGCTGCGCTCCGGCCTTTGCCAGTACGCGGGCGATGCCCAGACCAATACCGCTGGTCGAGCCGGTCACCAGCGCCGTTTTACCGTTCAGATTCATTTTATTCTCCTTACACAATGCCGGTGAGATAGAACACGGCAATGACAAAAAGCACCGCCAGACTTTTGATGATCGTGATGGCGAAAATACCGCCATAGGCCTGACGATGGCTAAGACCGGTGATGGCCAGCAGCGTAATCACCGCGCCGTTATGGGGGAGTGTATCCATGCCACCGCTGGCCATAGAAGCCACCCGGTGCAGGACCTCCAGCGGAATATTCGCGGCATGGGCGGCGGCGACAAAGCTGTCTGCCATGGCCGCCAGCGCAATGCTCATCCCACCTGAAGCCGAACCGGTGATCCCGGCGAGAACGGTCACGCTGATCGCTTCATTCAGTAACGGGTTCGGAATAGCCGCCAGCGCGTGGGATAAGACCAGAAAGCCGGGCAGGGCGGCGATAACTGCACCGAAACCATATTCCGAAGCGGTATTCATCGCCGCCAGGATCGCGCCGCTCACTGCCGTCCGGCTGCCTTCCGCCAGACGTCCCCGGATGTTGCGAAAGCCAAAGATCAGCACCAGCACGATACCGGAAATCAGCGCAGCTTCCACGGCCCAGATGGCGGTGATCTTGCTGACCTCGGTCACAATCGGCTTTGCCAGCCCGGGCAGGGTCAGCTCGTGGCTGGTGCCATACCAGCCGGGGATCCAGCGGGTAAACAGCAGGTTGAGGATCCCCACCACCAGCAGGGGGGAAATTGCAATCAGCGGATGGGGAAGGTT
Source organism: Enterobacter sp. T1-1 (assembly GCF_000710795.1). Classification (NCBI taxonomy): domain Bacteria; kingdom Pseudomonadati; phylum Pseudomonadota; class Gammaproteobacteria; order Enterobacterales; family Enterobacteriaceae; genus Enterobacter; species Enterobacter sp. T1-1. The sequence goes on from NZ_JALW01000005.1 coordinate 208,531, forward strand.
AATGTTGTCCGGCGTTTCCGGTTCGTTTTTCAGATCCGTGCCGTAACCTTCATTGTTATTGAGCGCTTTCCGCCGCTGGCGCTCCAGCCAGAGCAGGCCAAAGCAGATAATAAACAGCGAGCCAATCAGCCCCAGCCAGGGGGCAGCCCAGGCATTAGTGCCGAAGAAGCTGGTGGGGATAATATTCTGGATCTGCGGCGTGCCGGGCAGGGCGTCCATGGTGAACGAGAACGCCCCCAGCGCCACGGTCGCCGGGATCAGCCGTTTGGGGATCCCGCTCTGGCGAAACAGTTCGGCGGCGAAAGGATAAACGGCAAACGCCACCACAAAGAGCGACACGCCGCCGTAGGTTAACAGCGCGCAGACCAGCACAATCACCGGAATGGCGTGGCGGCGGCCAAGGATTTGAATCGCTGCGGCAACAATGGAGCGTGAGAAGCCGGAGAGTTCAATCAGCTTGCCAAACACGGCGCCCAGCAGGAACACCGGGAAGTAGAGCTTGACGAAGCCCACCATCTTTTCCATAAACAGGCCAGTAAAAGTCGGGCCGACAGCGCCCGGGTCGGTTAACAGCACGGCACCCAGCGCCGCAATGGGCGCAAAAAGAATAACGCTATATCCGCGATAGGCCGCCAGCATCAGCAGCGCCAGCGCCGCCAGGGCAATTAACACACTCATTGCGACTCCTTACTGTTGTTATATTCGGGTACTCACGAGAGGTTTAACGCTCGACGGTCAGCGCAATGCCTTGCCCGCCGCCTATGCACAGAGTGACCAGCCCTTTTTTGGCGTCACGGCGCTGCATCTCATGCAGCAGCGTCACAAGGATCCGACAGCCGGATGCACCAATCGGATGGCCCAGCGCGATAGCGCCACCGTTAACATTCACCTTGCGCGCATCCCAGCCAAGCAGGTTACCAACCGCCAGCGCCTGCGCGGCAAAAGCTTCGTTGGCTTCGATGAGATCCACCTCATCCAGCGTCCAGCCTGCCCGCGCCAGCGCGGTCTGGCAGGCGCTGACGGGGCCGATGCCCATTACGGACGGGTCAACCCCGGTAACGGCGTAGCTCACGATCCGGCCCAGCACCGGTAGTCCGCTCGCCTGTGCTTTTTCTTCGCTCATCAGCAACACCGCGGCGGCGCCATCGTTCAGGGTGGAGGCATTCCCCGCCGTGACCGTGCCGTCCTCCTGGCGAAACGCGGGGCGCAGTTGCGCAAGCTGTTCTGCGGTGGTTCCTGGCCGGGGTTGTTCGTCATGACGAATCACCAATGGCGGCTTCTTGCCCTGTTTCACCGTTACCGGGGTAATCTCGGCCTCAAAGCGAGCAGATTCGATGGCAGACGCCGCCTTTTGCTGTGACCCGGCGGCGAAGGCATCCTGCTGCTCGCGTGAAATGCCGTGCTGCCGGGCGACGTTTTCCGCAGTGATCCCCATGTGGTAATCGTTAAACGCATCCCACAGGCCATCGACGATCATGCTGTCCTGCAGGCCCGTGTGGCCAAGACGCAGCCCGGAACGGGCGCCATCCAGTAGGTAAGGGGCATTGCTCATGCTCTCCTGACCGCCCGCGATCACCACCTCTGCGTCTCCACAGCGGATAGCCTGTGCCGCAAGCTGTACCGCCTTCAGCCCCGCGCCGCAGACCAGATTGACCGTGGTGGCAGGGGTACTGACGGGCAGCCCGGCGGCGATAGCCGTCTGACGTGCCGGGTTTTGTCCGCAGCCTGCCGTCAGCACCTGCCCAAAAATCAGTTCGTCTGTGTCACCTGCCGAAAGCGAGCTCTCCTCAAGCAGGCGGCGCACCGCGACAGCACCAAGTTCAACGGCGGAAAGGGGAGAGAGCGAACCGCGAAAACTGCCAATCGGCGTTCGCGTTGCCCCGACTATCATGACGTTTTTCATGTTGAGTCCTCAGCTAAAGCGCATTTCGCGAACGTCGTCCGCCACGATGATTTTTCCGGCAGTTTTGCTGACGATCTCGTCAATGCCGACGCCGGGGGCGTATTCACGCAGAATGAACGCACCGTCTTTAATTTCCAGCAGGGCCAGGTCGGTTAACACCCGGCGGATGCAGCCCACGCCGGTGAGCGGTAGCGTGCAGCGCGACAGCAGTTTGGACTCACCGCTCTTCGACGCGTGGGTCATCACGACAATGATGTTCTGCGCCCCGGCGACAAGATCCATGGCGCCGCCCATGCCTTTCACCATCTTTCCGGGGATCATCCACGAGGCGATGTTGCCTTCCACGTCCACCTCAAACGCCCCGAGCACCGTGAGGTCGACGTGCCCCCCCCGGATCATGGCGAAGGACTGGGCCGAGTCGAAAATGGCGGCACCGGTTCGTGCGGTAACGGTCTGCTTACCAGCGTTAATCATGTCGGCATCAAGGCTCTGCGCATCGGGAAATTCCCCCATCCCCAGCAGTCCGTTTTCTGACTGGAGCATCACGTCCATGCCGGCCGGGATGTAGTTCGCCACCAGCGTCGGGATACCGATCCCCAGGTTGACGTAGTAACCGTCGCGCAGCTCGCGGGCGACGCGCATGGCCATCTGTTCGCGGGTTAACATGGTCAGACTCCCTCTGCGCGCAGCGTGCGCTGTTCAATGCGTTTCTCAAACTGGCCGACAATCAGCCTGTCGACGTAAATTCCCGGGGTGTGAATGGCGGACGGCGGCAGCTCACCCGGCGGGACAATCTCTTCCACCTCCACCACGGTTATCCGTCCTGCGGTGGCCATTAGCGGGTTGAAATTTTGCGCGGTGTGGCGGTAGATGACGTTGCCGTACCAGTCCGCTTTCCAGCCTTTGATCAGCGCAAAATCGCCGGTAATGGCCTCTTCAAGGATGTAGTGCTTACCGGCAAACTGACGTACCTCTTTCCCGGCGGCCACGGGCGTGCCATAGCCGGTGGCCGTGTAAAATGCCGGAATACCGGCCCCGCCCGCGCGCACCTTTTCGGCCAGCGTGCCCTGGGGCGTCAGCTCAACCTCCAGCTCGCCGCTCAGCACCTGCTGTTCGAACAGCGCGTTCTCGCCGACGTAAGACGCCACCACCTTCCGCACCTGGCGCGTCTCCAGCAGCAGCCCGAGCCCGAAACCATCCACGCCGCAGTTGTTCGATACCACCGTCAGGCCCTGCACCTGACGGCGTTTGACTTCCGCAATCAGATTTTCAGGAATACCGCACAGGCCAAAGCCGCCCGCCAGCAATGTCATCCCGTCCGCCAGCCCCTCCAGCGCCTGCGCATAGCTGCCGACGCGTTTATCCAGTCCTGCCATAGCCATCCCTCCTGTTGTCCGTGGCGGTATCATTGGGGGCGACGACTCTTTTGTTAATTTTGAATTTGTGACTCACTCATTTGGTTTTTTTATTAATTTCCTGTTAACTAAATTTTTTCAATTAGTTAACAGGATGAAAAATGAGAATGAGTGTCAAACAGTTACGCGCGTTTTTAGCGGTAGCTCACACTCTCAATTTTGCGCACGCCAGCGAACGGTTAAATCTTTCTCAGCCAGCCCTCAGCCTGACGATTAAAGGGCTGGAGGATGCGCTGGGGGGCCCGCTGCTGCAGCGAAGCACGCGTAAGGTCACCCTGACGCAGGAGGGCGAAACCTTTTTACCGATGGCGCGGCAGCTGCTGGCTGACTGGGATAACGTGGAAGAGGCAATGCACCAGTGCTTTACGCTGCAGCGCGGCAAAATCTCGGTCGCGGCCATGCCGTCGTTTGCGGCTAACGTCCTGCCGGAGGTGCTGAAAGCGTTTCGCGATCGCCATGCCGGGATCAACGTCACCGTGCATGATGTCATCAACGAACAGGTGATTGAGATGGTGCGGGAAGGGCGGGTCGAAATGGGGATCGCCTTTGAACCGGCGCCGACGCATAACCTGCTGTTTACGCCGCTGGGCCTCGACCGGTTTGTCGCCATTGTGCCGAAAGCGTCCCCCCTTACGATGAAAAAACGCCTCTCCTGGAATGAACTGCTGACGCTGGATTTCATTACCCTGCAGCGCCCCTCGGCGGTGCGCCTGATGATGGAAGAGGAGCTGGCCCGTAGCGGCCGCAAGCTGGAGGTGGCGCTGGAGAGCCATCAGCTGGTGACGGTAGGAAGGATGGTCGCCAGCGGGCTGGGCGGCAGTGCCGTACCGGCGCTGTGCGAGGCGCAGATGACATCGCTGGGTGCGGTCTGCATTCCGCTGGACAGCCCGCCGATAGAAAAGTGTATCGGGGTGATCCATCCGGGGCATACGCAGCTCTCAAAAGCGGCGCATGCCCTGCTGGAAACCCTGAAAGATTTTTATCAGCCCGATCAGGGGGCGAGAAACACCTGCGGCGCGGCATGAGCCGGGTGTCGGCCAACGTGCACTTGCGCGCCGTACCAGCGCGTCAGCGTATCGGCCTGCAGAACCGCCTCCGGGGCCCCCTGAGCGGCCATTTTGCCGTTATGTAACAGCAGGATCCGATCCGCCCACAGCGCCGCCAGATTGAGATCGTGCAGCACCACACAGACATGCAGATGCCCCCGACGGGTCAGGGAAGAGAGCAGGCGCAGCAGATGCTGCTGGTGGTAAAGATCCAGCGCGGACGTGGGTTCATCCAGAAACAGCCAGCCGCGCGGCGCACCGTCGCACCAGAGCTGTGCCAGCGCGCGGGCGAGTTGAACGCGTTGCTGCTCCCCGCCGGAGAGCGCCGCAAACTGCCTGCCCGCCAGCGGTAAACAGCCGGAGATGGCCATCACCTCCTCAATCAACGACGCCTCAGGGCGGCGCGTCCACGGCGCACGCCCCATCCCGATCACCGCTTCTACCGGCCAGTCGAATCCGAGCTGGGTATTCTGGCGCATGACCGCCCGGTAGCGGGAGAGTCTGTCCGGCGGCCAGGCCGCAAGCGCCGTTCCCGCCAGACTGCACCGTCCGCTCGCGGGTTTGAGATAGCCGGTAAGCAGGCGTAACAAGGTCGATTTCCCGGCACCGTTGGGGCCAATCAACGCCACCAGTTCGCCCTGAGAGAGGGTCAGCGACACGTCGTCGATCAGCGTCCGTTGTCCGGCGTGAAAGACAATATTTTCCGCACAGTAGCGTTCAGCCATGCGCACCTCCGCGACGAAAGATAAGCCACAGGAACCACGGCGCACCGAGAAGGCTGGTCAATAAACCGACCGGCATTTCCGCCGGGGCGACCAGGGTACGCGCCAGCGTATCGGCAGCCAGCAGCAGTAACGCACCGGCTAGCACCGAGCCGGGGATCACCGCCCGGTGGTCGGCCCCCAGCCACATGCGCACCAGGTGTGGCACCACCAGGCCAACAAAGCCGATGACGCCGCTGACGGCCACCGCGGCGGCCACCAGCAGGGCGCTGCACAGCAGCAGGAGCCGCTGCACAACGGCTACCTCCACCCCGAGGTAGTGCGCCTCTTCTTCGCCAAGCTGCAGCAAATTAAGCGCGCCAGCCAGACGCCAGATAACCAGCACGGTGGGAACCATCAGCGAGCAGACGGCCAGCAGCGTTGACCACTGGGCCTGACCGAGGCTGCCCATGCCCCAGAGTGAGAGCTGGCGAAGCTGGGCATCATTACTGAGCCATGACAGCACGCCGACGGCCGCCCCGCACAGGGCATTGATGGCAATCCCCACCAGCAGCAGTCGCGACAGGGAACTGTCACGCTGCCGGCTGAGCAGGAAAATGACGAATGTGGCGGCCAGCGCGCCGAGAAACGCCGCCAGCATCGGGGCGTACAGCATCACCAGCGCGGGCAGCGAGAGCGGAATAACCACCCACAGCGCAACGGCGAGTGCTGCGCCGCTGCTGATCCCCAGCAGGCCCGGATCGGCCAGCGGGTTACGAAACAGTCCCTGCATCACACAGCCCGCCAGCGCCAGTGAGCCGCCGATTGCCAGCGCCAGCAGCACGCGGGGCAGGCGGATCGTCAGCCAGATCTGACGCAGCGCGTCGTCGCTGCCGGTCCACAGCAGGCTGACCGGCAGGCGCAACGCGCCCACACCGCTGGCCGCCAGCGTCATGACGGCCAGCAGCGCGGCCAGCAACCACAATGCCAGTACGGCGCGTCGGGACATCAGGGCAGTTGCTCCGCTTTACGGCGTAACTGCTGGATCGCCTGTGGCGTTCGCACGCTAAAGCCCAGCAGCGCCATATCGTCGATGGCCAGCATCTGCCGGTGACGTCCCGCTGGCGTTTGCGCCAGACCGGGCAGTTGCCACACCGCATCCGCCCCACCCAGAGCGTTCACGCCATCCTGCGAGATCACCACCAGGTCGGGCTGACTGGCGATAACGCCTTCCTGAGACAGCGGCTGATAGCGAGTGAAGCCCTGCATCGCGTTCTGCAGCCCTGCCGCACGAATGACAGCATCCGCTGCGGTTTGTTGCCCGGCGGCCATCGCGGTCATCCCGCCGTGGTTGAGAATAAACAGCACCCGTTTATTGAGCGGTGACACGGGAAGCGCCGACAGCGCCTGACGCAGCGAGTTGCGCAGGGTTTTCCCTTCTGCCTCGCGGTGCGTCGCCTCAGCGATAACCCGAACCTTTTCATCGATAACACTGAGGTCATTGCCTGCCGGAACGGTGATCACCCTGACGTGACTCTGCTCTACCTGTTTTAACGCCAGAGACGGCTGTGCCTGTGCACTGGCCAGCACCAGCGTGGGGCGCATGGACAAAATGCCTTCGGCATTCAGCTGGCGCAGATAGCCCACGTCCGGCAGCGTGTTCGCCGCCTGTGGCCACTGGCTGGTGCTGTCGCGTGCCACCAGCGAAGACGCAGCGCCGAGCGCATAGACAATCTCGGTGACGTCGCCGCCGAGCGCGACGATTTTCTCCTGCGGCGCAGCAAATGCCAGCAGCGGCAGGGCGCTGATCAGGGCAAGCCATTTTTTCATGCGGCCAGCCCTTTTGCTGTTAAGGCGTCGATCTGGCTGCGCCACTGGCTCTGCTCGGGTTCGCCTTCACTCCGCTGGCCGTACAGCTGGGCAATCTGCGTGCCGTCGGCGGCAAACAGCTCCAGGCTGGTGACATGTCCGTCAGCCGTCGGTTTGCGCGTGACCCAGGATTCGGCGATGGCGCCTTCCAGCAGATGCAGGGTGAAAGCCGGGTTGAAGATGTTCAGCCAGCCCTTCATCGGCATCAGTTTTTCCACCACGCCGGTGAAGATCTGCACGCAGCCGCGGTTGCCGACGAAAATCATAATTTCGTTCCCGTCCTGGCGTGCCGTTTCCAGCAGCTGGGCCAGTGCGGTGTTGTCGACCCTGCAGGCCAGATCGTCGCCCACCAGGCGAAACGCCTGTTGACGGCTGAGGTTGTGGCGCTTGAGCAGGCTGAAGAACTGATGCACGTCGGTCATGGCACGCCACTCTGTGTCCACGAGCGAGGCGTCCGGGTTTTCAGCGTGAGCCGGGACATCGGCCGTTTTCAACGCCAGCGGCGGATTCCCGGCAAAGATAAAGCGGGTGAGCAGATCGCCCCAGGCGGTGAGGTCGGTGTTATCCGTGGCGTAAACCTTCAGCAGGGCGTCGCCCTGGTGGTCGAAGAACTGAATGCTCTGCCGCTCGCCGTGGGCGGTGGCCTCGCTGATATGAAATACGCTCGCCCACTGGTTAAGGAACAGGCGCAGATCCAGCGCGCGCGGGTTGAGGATCAGCCCAGCGTGGCCGCTCAGGTGTTGATGGGTAAAGGCGCCGACCTGCTCGTGAACGGCGTAGTCGTTGCGGCAGATGCATTTGGTTTCGCCCACCGCTTCCAGCGCGGCCAGGATCTCGCGGACGTCACCGCGCAGGCGCCAGGCGTCATGGCCCACACGGGCGAAGGTCAGCTCGGCTTCGCTGATGTTCATTAAACCTGCAATGTCGCGCGCGTACTTACCCGGATTTTCGTCTTTTAGCTCAAGCCAGCGTGTGTAGTGATTCATTGTCTTTTCCTCTCAAAGCATTGCCCCGGGCAGCCGGGGCGGGGATTACCATTGATAACTGACGAAAATCTTCCCGTTTCGACCATCCTGCGGAATGCCCTGTGGCGACCAGTATTGTTTGTCGAAGGCATTGCCCAGCACCAGCGTCGTGGTAACGCCTTTAAGCTGCGCCTGGCCGGTGTAGCTCACGTAGAAATCATTAACCGCGTAGCCGGGTTGCTCACTGTAGCTGCTGCTGATGTGCGTTGAGCGATCGACAAAGGTACCGATCCAGCCGACGGAGAAGCCGCTTTGTGCCAGCGGAATATCCAGCTTGCTGGTGACGGTATCCGGGTTGATGCTGGAAATATACTCGCCCGTGTCGGTATCTTTTCCGCGCGTGCGGTTATAGGCGAGGTCGAGGTTGAACAGGTCGGCGGAGTATTTCGCCATCACGTCCCAGCCCCAGATTTTGGCGTTCGGGACGTTATATGACATGGTGGTCGCCGCCGCAAAATCGACGGTGGTGGAGATGTAGTCTTTGGCGTTGGTATCGAAATAGCTGGCTTTAAACTCCAGCGCATCGTTGGCCAGCATCAGATCATCAAAGCGCAGACCAAAACCATACTCCTGCGTTTCGTTGGTTTCCGGGCGCAGATTGGGGTTAGGCACCCAGTAGTTGGTATAGAAGCGGCCAATGGAGAAGTGTTTGGCGTCGTTATACATTTCGCCCATGGTTGGCGCGCGGAACGCCTGCGCGTAAGAGCCGAACAGCATCAACCAGTCGGTCGGGCTGACGGTTAACCCGGCGCGGGAGGACCACTTATCGGCATCCACATCCTTGTAGCCGTCGCTGCTGCCGCGGTAGTTGTCGTAGCGCGTGCCGCCAAGAAGGGTCACGGGGAGGTCGCGCAGGGTGATTTCATCCTGCAGCCAGCCGGAGCTGAAATCGATTTGTGCCTGCGGGAAGCCCGTTGTTGCCCCGCCCGGGCGTTGCTCCTGACGATAATACTCACCGCCGTAGGTCAGCAGGTGCGACGCAAAGGAATCGCTGAACAGGCGGGTGCGGTTCTCCACTTTGCCGCCTTTGGTGGTCTGTTTGCGAAACTCACCGCTGCCGTCGATGTTCTGGGCGTTGATACGTGCTTCGGACCAGTAAATTTTCGCGTCGGCGTTCAGCCAGTCGTTACCCTGTGGAGCAAGGTGATAGCCGAGCTGCGCGTCACGCTGGATGGTGGAACGGTCGGTCAGCGGGTTACTGCTGCTGTCTGCTGTACTGGTTTGCGGGTTTTTCGGCTCCTGTGCGGCATTGTTGTAATAGCGCAGGGAGCCGCTCAGGCTCTGGGCCGCGTCGATTTTCCAGCTGCCCTTCGCCAGCATGTTCTGAATGGATTCGTCGTTCGGGGCGGTGGTGCCGTCACTCTGGCGCAGATCGCCACGATCCCGGCTCGACCAGGAGACCAGCCCGTCCAGGGTATCGGTGCGGCCATAGGCGCTGGCCCCCATGCCGATGCTGTGATCGCCCGTCGCACCGGTAGCGAACACGCGATAGCCGCTGTTTTTACCCGGCTCAAGCAGATCTTTGGCATCGACGGTGTCATAGGCAATCACACCGCCCAGCGCGCCACTGCCGTATAGCAGGGCCGACGGACCGCGCACCACTTCGATACGTTTAATCAGCGCCGGATCGAGGAACGTGCTGTTCAGGTGGCCGGTGTCGGTTCCCTGGCGCACGCCGTCAACCAGTACCAGCACGCCGCGACGGTCATAACCGCGCAGGTTAACGTCCTGGCCGTTGGTACGTCCGGTGCCATCGAGCGTCAGGCCGGGGAGGTTACGCAGCAGGTCGGCTGCCGAGCTGGCAGTTTGTTTATCCGGTGTGCTGGCGTCAATCACGCTCACCATCATGGGGGCTTCGAAGGCGCTACGGGCGTTACCCGTGGCGGTCACGGTCATTTCATCTGTGGTAGCAAACGCGACGCCCGGCAGGGTGCTGACAATCGCTAGCGCCAGAAGTGACGGACGTAAAGGCGCGGAAGGCAGGTGTGGCATAGCAACTCTCCATTAAGAATTGAAAGCGCTGGCTGCCTGGGGTTCACCTGGGTGGCTGGCGGAGTTTTTGTGTTGTTTATTTTGTGAGGATCAATTTTCCGGCATGGGTCTGGCGCAGCAGGTAGCGTTGACCGTCATGCTCGATAATGACCCGTCCCTCATCGCCCAGCAGGGTTTTGCTGTCAATGCGACGCTCGGCGGGGGCGGATGCTGTGTCTGTTTTTGGCGGCGTTGCCGCAGTGTTATCCGTACGTGACATAATGTTTATAAATAACAATCAATGTAACAATGATAATCATTATCAATAAACTGCAAATTCGCGGCAAGCGTTTTTGTGAAAAAAGGGTGAGAGGATCAAATTTGTGGGTGAAGTGCGGTCAGATGCCCTCACCCCAACCCTCTCCCACAGGGAGAGGGAGAAGGGCACGGATCGTAGGCCGGGTAAGCGCAGCGCCACCCGGCGGGGGGTTAGAAGCGCGTATCGATCGCAGACGCCAGCTTATCCAGCAGCAGTTCGCTGTCTTCCCAGCTCAGGCACGGGTCGGTGATCGACTGGCCGTAAATCAGCGGCTGACCCGACACGATTTTCTGCGTGCCTTCGCGGATAAAGCTTTCGGCCATAATGCCCGCAATGGCGCTTGAACCGCTGCGGATCTGCTGGCAGATCTCATCGCAGACATCCAGCTGGCGACGGTGCTGTTTCTGACAGTTACCGTGGCTGAAGTCCACCACCAGATGTTCCGGCAGATCGAACTCGGCCAGCGTTTCACAGGCTGCGGCGATATCCCCGGCGTGATAGTTCGGTTTCTTGCCGCCGCGCATAATGATATGCCCGTACGGGTTACCGCTGGTCTGGTAGATGGTCATCTGGCCGCTCTTATCCGGCGAGAGGAACATGTGGCTGGCACGCGCAGCGCGGATCGCATCGACCGCAATCCGGGTGTTGCCATCGGTTCCGTTTTTAAACCCGACCGGGCAGGAGAGGGCAGAGGCCATTTCACGGTGGATCTGGCTCTCGGTGGTCCGCGCGCCAATCGCGCCCCAGCTGATCAGATCGGCGATAAACTGGCCGGTCACCATATCGAGAAACTCGGTGGCCGTGGGAACGCCCAGCTCATTCACCTGCAGAAGCAGCTTACGTGCCAGCTCAATCCCATGGTTAACGCGATAGCTGCCGTTGAGGTCGGGGTCTGAAATTAATCCTTTCCAGCCCACCACGGTGCGGGGTTTTTCAAAGTAGGTCCGCATCACGATCTCAAGGCGATGCTGGTGTTTTTCCCGCAGCCCCTGTAGCCGTTTTGCATAATCCATCGCCGCGTCCAGGTCATGGATCGAGCAGGGGCCAATTACCACCAGAAGACGTTTGTCTTCACCATTAAGAATTTTTTCAATGCGTCGGCGCGAGGCCGTAACATGCTCCGCAACGCCTGCGGAAAGTGGATGCCGCTGTGCCAGTTCAGCCGGTGTAACCAGGCTGTCAATGCGCGCTGTGCGGAGTTCGTCGGTTTTATTCATGGAATGTCTCAGAAATTTTTTGCTTCATCGGCAGACTACCGGGAAGTGATGGGCATCACCTTAAACCAATCCCTGCTGATTGCAAGTTCGGGGCGGCTCCGCCCCGAGGATGTGGTGGATGATACCTGAATCCGAGCTAATGTACTAGCATATTAGTACATACGACGATTAAGACCCATGATGTCGAGAATTTTGGTGGCGATCTCTTCGACCGAATAGTTGGTGCTGTTCAGCCAAGGGATCTGGTTTTTGCGGTACAGCGCTTCCACTTCGGAGACTTCCATTCGACACTGGCGCATGGAGGCGTAGCGGCTGTTCTCGCGGCGCTCTTCGCGGATGGCGGCAAGGCGCTCCGGATTAATGGTCAGCCCGAACAGCTTGTGCTGCAGCGGCTTCAGGGCGGCAGGCAGCACCAGATTGTCCATATCATCGGCAATGAACGGGTAGTTGGCGGCACGAATACCAAACTGCATCGCCAGGTAGAGGCTGGTAGGGGTTTTGCCGCAGCGCGAGACGCCCAGCAAAATGACCTGCGCCTGGTCGAGGTTTCGCAGCGAGATGCCGTCGTCATGCGCCAGGGTGTAGTCAATGGCGGCGATACGCGCATCGTATTTGGTCAGGTTGCCAGGGTTCAGCCCGTGGGTTCGGTGGGCGATGGGGGTCGGGTCGAGCTTCAGCTCGCTCTGCAGCGGGGCCACCAGCGCCTGCACGATATCCTGACAAAAGCCTTCGCTTTGCAGAATGATGTTGCGAATTTCCGGGATCACGATGGAGTAGAACACCAGCGGGCGCACGCCCGTCTGCTGGTAAATGGCATCAATCTGGTCCTTGACCGCCCGCGCGCGGCTCTCATTTTCCACAAACGGCAGCGTGATGCTGTTAATCGAAACGGGGAACTGTGACATCACCGCATGCCCCAGCACCTCGGCGGTAATCGCCGTACCATCAGAAATATAAAAAACGTGGCGATCGACAGCATTATCCATTTTATCCACCCTGAATATCGGACCTAATTGTCTGAAAGCATAAATTAAAAAAGTTAATTGCACAGCAAAGAAGTTATCTGAATTTAAAATGAAATGGTGTTTTTGATTTTCCTGAAAAGTGGATTTCATTTTTCAAATAGCGACGTCATTTTTGTGGTTTTTGGCTGAATATATAGGAATCATCGGCTTATCCGGTGGAGGGAAAGTATCCGAAAAGTTGAAAATTTAAATTGCTTACACGATTCACCGTTTTTTTAGCGTAAATAAATATGCCAGTATAAATACGTAGTCAGGTGTTTCTTACTCCGATCAAATATCACAAAAGGATTGTTTCGATGTCCAACAATGGCTCGTCACCGCTGGTGCTTTGGTATAACCAACTCGGCATGAATGATGTAGACAGAGTTGGGGGCAAAAATGCCTCCCTGGGTGAAATGATTACAAATCTGTCCGGTATGGGTGTCTCCGTACCAAACGGGTTTGCCACGACCGCCGATGCGTTTAACCTGTTTTTAGACCAGAGCGGTGTAAACCAGCGCATTTACGACCTGCTGGATAAAACGGATATTGATGACGTTACCGAGCTTGCTAAAGCCGGGGCGCAGATCCGCCAGTGGATTATCGACACACCTTTCCAGCCGGAACTGGAAAAAGCCATTCACGATGCGTACAACCAGCTCTCCGCTGATGATGCGCAGGCCTCTTTCGCCGTGCGCTCCTCGGCAACCGCAGAAGACATGCCGGATGCCTCGTTCGCCGGACAACAGGAAACTTTCCTGAACGTTCAGGGGTATGACGCGGTACTGGTGGCGGTGAAACACGTGTTCGCCTCCCTGTTTAACGATCGCGCTATCTCCTATCGCGTGCATCAGGGCTATGACCATCGCGGCGTCGCGCTCTCTGCGGGCGTACAGCGTATGGTGCGTTCCGACGTGGGCTCTTCCGGTGTGATGTTCTCCATTGATACCGAGTCCGGCTTCGACCAGGTGGTATTCATCACCTCCGCGTGGGGCCTGGGTGAGATGGTGGTGCAGGGGGCCGTGAACCCTGACGAATTCTACGTCCACAAACCGACGCTTGCCGCTAACCGTCCGGCGGTGGTTCGTCGCACCATGGGCTCGAAAAAAATCCGCATGATCTATGCCCCGACCCAGGAGCATGGCAAGCAGGTGAAGATTGAAGATGTACCGCAGGAGCTGCGCGACCGCTTCTCCCTGACCGACGCCGAAGTGCAGGAGCTGGCGAAGCAGGCGGTGCAGATTGAAAAACACTACGGCCGTCCGATGGACATCGAATGGGCCAAAGACGGTCATACCGGCAAGCTGTTCATCGTCCAGGCGCGCCCGGAAACGGTTCGCTCCCGCGGCCAGGTGATGGAGCGTTATACCCTCCACGCGCAGGGCAAAATCGTGGCGGAAGGCCGCGCGATTGGTCACCGCATTGGTGCCGGTCCGGTGAAAGTGATCCACGATATCAGCGAGATGAACCGCATTGAACCGGGCGACGTGCTGGTAACCGACATGACCGACCCGGACTGGGAACCGATCATGAAGAAAGCCGCGGCTATCGTCACCAACCGCGGTGGCCGTACCTGTCACGCGGCGATCATCGCCCGCGAGCTGGGGATCCCGGCGGTTGTCGGCTGCGGTGACGCAACCGAACGCATGAAGGACGGACAGAACGTGACCGTCTCCTGTGCCGAAGGGGATACCGGCTACGTGTATGCCGACATCCTCGACTTCAGCGTGAAAAGCTCCAGCGTCGATACCATGCCGGACCTGCCGCTGAAGATCATGATGAACGTCGGTAACCCGGACCGCGCGTTTGACTTCGCCTGCCTGCCGAACGAAGGCGTGGGCCTGGCGCGTCTGGAATTCATCATCAACCGTATGATTGGCGTTCACCCTCGCGCGCTGCTGGAGTTTGACGACCAGGACGCAAAGCTGCAGAACGAAATTCGCGAGATGATGAAAGGCTACGACTCGCCGAAAGAGTTCTACGTTGGCCGTCTGACCGAAGGGATCGCGACGCTCGGGGCGGCGTTTTATCCGAAGCGCGTGATCGTGCGTCTGTCGGACTTTAAGTCTAACGAATACGCCAACCTGGTGGGCGGCGAGCGTTACGAGCCGGAAGAAGAGAACCCGATGCTGGGCTTCCGTGGGGCCGGACGTTATGTCTCCGACAGCTTCCGCGACTGCTTCGCGCTGGAATGTGAAGCGGTAAAACGCGTGCGCAACGACATGGGGCTGACTAACGTTGAGATCATGATCCCGTTCGTACGTACCGTGGACCAGGCGAAAGCGGTGGTGGACGAGCTGGCGCGTCAGGGGCTGAAGCGCGGCGAAAATGGGCTGAAGATCATCATGATGTGTGAGATCCCGTCCAACGCCCTGCTGGCAGAGCAGTTCCTGGAGCACTTCGATGGCTTCTCTATCGGTTCGAACGACATGACGCAGCTGACGCTGGGTCTGGACCGTGACTCCGGCGTGGTCTCTGAGCTGTTCGACGAACGCAACGAGGCGGTGAAAGCCCTGCTGTCGATGTCCATCCGTGCGGCGAAGAAACAGGGTAAATACGTCGGGATTTGTGGCCAGGGCCCTTCTGACCATGAAGACTTCGCGGCCTGGCTGATGGAAGAGGGGATCGACAGTCTTTCCCTCAACCCGGACACCGTGGTGCAAACCTGGCTGAGCCTGGCTGAACTGAACAAGTAACGTCTTCCGTATCTGAAAAGGCGAGGGAAATAATCCTCGCCTTTTTTATTTCCGCTTATATTTGCTCCCCATCACAAATAAAGTAAAAAACCAAATATCATAATTTGTCTGTTAATTTAGACAATTGTTAGCACACAAAGGGTTGCTAATACTTGAGCCTTACCGCGCAAATCAACACGATTTTGCGCAACTGGTTGAAATACGTTTTAACCTGATAAAAAGGCAAATAACAAATGACAATCTCCTCTGTACTGCGTACCAAAGATAAAATAGGTTATGGCTTAGGTGATATGGCCAGTGCGCTGGTCTGGCAAACAGCGACGTTATTTCTTGCTTATTTCTATACAGACGTTTTCGGTTTACCTGCGGCCATTATGGGCACCATGTTTTTAGTGGTGCGCGTGGTCGATGCCTTTATTGATCCCTGTATCGGCGCGCTGGTGGATCGCACCCAAACGCGTCACGGTCGTTTCCGTCCTTGGCTGCTGTGGTTTGCCATTCCGTTTGGCGTAAGCTGCCTCATTACGTTCTACGTTCCCGACGTCGGGCCCACGGCGAAAATCGTCTATGCCTGTGTGACCTACGGGATTTTAAGCCTCATCTATTCCGCCATTAACGTCCCTTACTGCGCCATGCCGGGCGCGCTGACGCTGGATCCGCGTGAGCGCCATTCGCTGCAGTCGTGGCGCTTTGGCCTGTCGTTTATCGGCGGGTTGATTGTGACGGTTATCGCTTTGCCGTTGGTTTCGCATCTTGGACAGGGCAACGTACAGAAAGGCTATTTCTATGCCATGAGCCTGATGGGATTACTGGGGATTATTTTATTCTTCTGCTGCTTCCTGATGACCCGCGAGCGCTATTCTCCGCGGAATGATACTTCTGGCTCCATGCTCACCGATTTAAAACTGCTGGCCGGGAACAGCCAGTGGCGAATTGTGTTCCTGTTTAATATTTTGCTGTTAACGGCGGTCGTGACGCGCGGCTCTGCCACGATGTATTACGTGAATTATGTGCTGTTGCGCCCGGAACTGGTGTTTGCCTTTATCGTCTCCGGGATGGTGGCCTCCTTAAGTGGCGCATTATTATCCGAACGGCTGCTGGGGAAATTTGACCGCGTTCGCGCTTATCAGTGGACCATTATTTCCTTCGTGATTTTTGGGGCGCTGATCTTCTTCCTGCCGCCTTCACAGGTCTGGCTGATTTTCGGCCTCAATATTGTCTTTAGCTTCATCCAGAACCTGACCACGCCGCTGCAGTGGACCATGTTCTCCGATGTGGTCGACTATGAAGAGCACCGCAGCGGTCGCCGGCTCGATGGTCTGGTCTTCTCCACCGCGCTGTTCGCCATCAAATTTGGTCTGGCGTTGGGTGGGGCAGTGGTGGGTTGGGTGCTCGGGATGGTGGATTACGCGCCAGGCCAGGCAACCCAGACGCCGCACGTACTCACGACCATTAACGAACTGTTTACCCTCATTCCGTGCGTGCTGTTCCTCTGCATGGTCGCGCTACTTGCCATCTACAAACTCAACAGTCGGCTGGTGGATACCATCGCCCGCGAACTGGCCAGCAAGCGCGACGTGCGGCCAGAAGCAGGGCAACTCAGCCCGGCTGCCCCTTCCGCCCTACAGGAGTAAAACATGACTGCAATCTATAAGGACGCGGGACGTCCCGTCCACGAGCGCGTCGCCGACTTGCTGGCACGCATGACCCCGGAAGAGAAGTTCGCCCAGATGCACGCGTACTGGCTGATCCTCGATGAAAACGGCAACCACCGTGAACGCAGCGACTTGAGTGACGAATTCGCGGGGGTGAGTGAACAGGCCTCGCTCAGCGAACGGCTTAAGCTGGGCTTCGGGCAGATCACCCGTCCGCTGGGTACCCATATCGTTGATGCGCAAACCGGCGTGCGCGCCGCCAACCGTCTGCAGCGCATGATGATGGAAGAGACGCGGCTCGGCATTCCGGCGCTGTTCCATGAGGAGTGTCTGGTGGGGTTGTTGTGCAAAGCGGCCACGCTGTTCCCGTCATCGCTCAACTACGGTTCAACCTGGGATCCGGCGCTGGTGCAGCGGGCAGCCGAGCAGATAGGCAAAGAGGCGCGGTCCGTGGGCTGCCAGCAGGGGCTGGCCCCGGTGCTGGATGTCTCCCGCGATGTGCGCTGGGGGCGCACGGAAGAGACCTTTGGCGAAGATCCCTGGCTGGTGGGCGTGATGGCCACGGCCTACGTTAAAGGGCTGCAGGGCGATAAACGCGATCTGCTGGCCACGCTTAAGCACTATGTGGGCCACTCGTTCAGCGAGGGAGCGCGCAACCATGCCCCGGTTCATCTGGGCTTTAGCGAACTGAATGATACCTTCCTGCTGCCGTTTGAAATGGCGGTGAAGCTGGCCAATGCCGGGTCGGTGATGCCTGCCTACCACGATATCGACAATCAGCCGGGGCACAGTGACCACTTCCTGCTGACCACCGTCCTGCGCGAACAGTGGGGCTTTGACGGGATCGTTGTGGCGGACTATGGCGGCGTCAGCCTGCTACATCAGCATCACGGGGTCTCGCATGATGCGACCGAATCCGCCGCGCTGGCCTTTAATGCCGGGCTTGATGTTGAGCTGCCGAAAGATGACTGCGCCCGCCATCTGGCCGAGGCCGTCGAGCGTGGTCTGATCTCCATGGCGAAAGTGGACGAGATTGTAGGACGCGTGCTGACCGAAAAATTCCGTCTCGGCCTGTTTGAAAACCCGTATGCCGATGAAAGCGGCATTGATTTGCAAAATGAGACTACCCGGCAGGTTGCACGTGAGGTGGCGACCCGTTCGCTGACGCTGCTGGAGAATAACGGCATTTTGCCTCTCGGCGGCAAACCCCGCGTGGCGGTGGTGGGCCCCACGGCGGACGATCCGCTGGCGTTGCTCAGCGGCTACAGCTTCCCGGTGCATTTGATTATCAGCGATATGGTTGACGAAACGTCACAGGTGACGACTCCGCGCGCGGCGCTGGAGCACTATCTGGGCGCGTCGAACGTGCGTTATGCCAAAGGGTGTCACATCATCGAAAAACGAATGGCGGGCGCGCCGGTCTTCCCGGGTGACAGCGGGGGCAAACCGATGCAGCAGTCGCCGGTGTCGCAAAGTACCGCGCTGATCCCCGAAGCCGTGAACGCCGCGCAGGAGAGCGACGTGGTGGTGGCCTGCGTCGGCGACCTCGCCGGTTTGTTCCAGAGCGGCACGGTAGGGGAAGGATCCGATACCGATTCCCTGAACCTGCCTGGCGTTCAGCAACAACTGCTGGAAGCCCTGGTCGCCACGGGCAAACCGGTGATTGTCGTGATGACCGGTGGGCGGCCGTACAATCTTCAGGGGCTGGAAGATAAGGTCGCGGCGCTGATGATGGCCTGGGCGCCTGGGCAGGAAGGGGGCTGGGCAATTGCCGATGTGTTAACCGGGCGCGCGGAGCCGCAGGGACGTCTGGTGGTGAGCGTGCCGAAAAGTGCGGGCGCCATGCCGTACTACTACAACCACAAGCTGAAAAGCGGCGGCACGCCATTCGCGTTCCACTTTGGCTCCCGCTATCCCTTTGGTTTCGGCCTTGGCTGGACGCAATTTAACTGGGGCGCAGCACGCCTCGCGCAAAACAGCGTACCGGTGGACGGCGAAGTTGTGTTGAGTATTGACGTCACCAACCGCGGTGAACGCAGCGGCAGCGAGGTGGTGCAGGTGTACGTCCGGGATAAGGTTGCCACGCAGGTGCGGCCGCTTCAGGAGCTGAAAGCGTTCCAGCGCGTGGCGCTCGCGCCGGGCGAAACGGCCACGCTCACCTTTACGCTGCCCGTGGAGATGTTCAACTTTACCCGTCGGGACGGCAAACGCATTGTCGAGCCGGGCGAGTTTGAGCTGCAGGTGGGAGCATCGTCGGCGGATATTCGCGACGTGGTGACGGTCAATGTGACGGGAGAGACGCGGGTGCTGCCTGCTGAATGGCGCATGCTAAGCACCTGTCAGGTTCAGCTCGCGTAGCCAGGATAAAAAAAAGCCCATCGTGGGAGATGGGCAAAGACTACACACAGCAATTCGTTGTTTCACTCAGGGGATTTCCATGCTTATAAATCAAGGTGTTGATTTATAACCGTGAGCTAATAGTAGGCATGCCAACCTTGAGCGTCGATCAGATTCGTCTCAATAGTTAAAGAGAAGTAAAGATTTCTTGAGGTGAATAGCGGACTTAGAGCAAAAAAGGCGGGTCGGACCAGTGCGCAACGAATAAATAGTTTAGCAACATTTAAGTATTACCAGGGAGAATGTAGGCCGGGTAAGCGTCAACGCCACCCGGCAATCCCTTTTACTGCGTATTCTTCTCTTCCAGCTCTTCGAGTTCGCTCAAAATCACATCCGGGTCGGTGCCCGGCGGCGGCACTTCGTGTACCCAGGCGGAGAAGAGACGCCAGGTGACGGCAAGCAGCACCGGTCCAATAAACAGACCGATCATCCCAAAGGCGATTAACCCGCCAATGACGCCGGAGAGGATCAGGATCAGCGGCAGGTCCGCGCCCATGCGGATGAGGATGGGACGAATCACGTTATCCATGGTGCCAACCACGCAGCTCCAGACCAGCAGAACGGTTCCCCACGTGGTATCCCCCGTCCAGTAAAGCCAGATGATGCTGGGGACCAGCACCAGCAACGGCCCCAGTTGTGCAAGACAGGTCATCAGCATCACCACCGTAAAGACGGTAGCGTACGGCACGCCAGAAATGGCCAGGCCAATACCGCCCAGCACCGCCTGCACCAGGGCCGTGACGACCACCCCAAGCGCAACCGCCCGCACGGCCTGCGCCGCCAGCAGAACCGCGGCATCGCCGCGTTTACCGGCCAGTCGGGTAGCGAAATGGCGTACGCCCAACGCTACCTGCTCACCGCGCCAGTAGAGCAGGGCGCTGAAGACCAGCATCAGCGCACAGTGCATCATAAAGCGACCAATATGTGCCGCCTGACCCACAAACCAGGTGGTGGTGGTGCCAATATACGGACGCACTTTCGCCATCAACGCGCTGCCGCCCATCTCCAGCAGGCTGTGCCAGCCGCTGTAAAGTTTGGCGCCTACCACCGGAATGCTGTTCAGCCAGGCGAGATCCGGCAGCGTTAAATCACCGCTGGTGACGGCGCGAATAACCGGGCCACTGGAATCGACAAGGCTGTTCACCAGCAGCGCAATCGGAATAATAAACAGCAGGAACAGCAGCAGGGTCATGACCAGTACCGCCAGACCACGGCGGCCAAACAGCAGTTTCTGCAAACGTAACAGCACCGGCCAGGTCGCCACGACCACCGTTGCGGCCCAGGCGAAGCCAAGTATGAAAGGTTGAACAATCCACAGACACGCAATAATCATGAGGGCCAGAAACAGCACCGACAGCAAAATTTGCGCAACATCCCTGGGCTGGCGAAGATTGACCATAAATGAAACTTTCCTTAATAAACACCAGCGAGGCTGGCGGGAACGGATAACCGCGTCACTCTAATCATTAATGATATCAGCGATTTTTGACAGGCGGATTTTGCCCGTAATTCAGCGAAGCACATAAGAAAAAAATGTGATAAAACTTTCCAGACACAACGCAAACGATTTCACACTACTCTAATTAGGGTCGACAGTCATGATCCCACAGATTTCTCAAGCACCTGGCGTCGTTCAGCTGGTGCTTAATTTTTTGCAGGCACTGGAGCAACAGGGTTTTACAGGTGATACCGCCACGAACTATGCCGACAGGCTGACGATGGCGACCGATAACAGTATTTACCAGCTTCTTCCCGATGCAGTCGTCTTTCCACGTTCAACGGCCGATGTGGCGCTGATTGCCCGGCTGGCGACGCAAGAGCGTTTTAGCGCTCTGGTGTTCACCCCGCGCGGCGGCGGCACCGGAACAAATGGCCAGGCCCTGAACCAGGGCATCATCATTGATATGTCGCGCTATATGAACCGCATCATCGAGATCAATCCTGAAGAGGGATGGGTACGCGTTGAAGCGGGGGTGATTAAGGATCAGCTCAATCAGTATCTGAAGCCCTACGGCTACTTTTTTGCGCCGGAGCTTTCTACCAGCAACCGGGCAACCATCGGCGGGATGATCAACACCGATGCCTCCGGGCAGGGGTCGCTGGTCTACGGAAAAACCTCCGATCACGTTCTGGGCGTACGGGCGGTGCTGCTGGGCGGCGATATCCTGGATACCCAGCCTGTGCCGGTCGAGCTGGCGGAAACGCTGGGTAAAGAGAACACCGCAAGCGGGCGCATCTATCGCACCGTGCTGGAACGCTGTCGCGATAACCGCCAGCTGATCCTCGACAAATTCCCCAAACTGAACCGTTTCCTGACCGGTTACGACCTGCGTCACGTCTTTAACGACGAACTGACCCAGTTTGATTTGACCCGTGTGCTGACCGGCTCCGAAGGAACGCTGGCGTTTATTACCGAGGCGCGGCTGGATATCACCCGGCTGCCCAAAGTGCGCCGCCTGGTGAACGTCAAATATGACTCCTTTGATTCCGCGCTGCGTAATGCCCCGTTTATGGTGGAGGCGCAGGCGCTGTCGGTGGAAACCGTTGACTCGAAGGTGCTTAATCTGGCGCGGGAAGATATCGTCTGGCACTCGGTGCGGGAGCTGATTACCGATGTGCCGGACAAAGAGATGCTCGGGCTTAACATCGTTGAATTTGCCGGAGACGATGCAGAACTTATCGATAGCCAGGTGACTACGCTCTGTCAGCGGCTTGATGAACTGATCGCCCACGGCGAAGGCGGGGTCATTGGCTGGCAGCTCTGTAACGACCTGGCCGGCATTGAGCGTATCTACGCGATGCGTAAAAAAGCGGTGGGGCTGCTCGGCAATGCCAAAGGCGCCGCGAAGCCGATTCCGTTTGCCGAAGATACCTGCGTCCCTCCTGAGCATCTGGCGGATTATATCGTTGAATTCCGTGCGCTGCTGGACAGCCACGGCCTGAGCTATGGCATGTTCGGCCACGTTGATGCCGGGGTGCTGCATGTGCGTCCGGCCCTGGACATGTGCGATCCACAGCAGGAGATCCTGATGAAACAGATCTCCGATGAGGTGGTGGCCTTAACCGCGAAATATGGCGGCCTGCTGTGGGGGGAACACGGAAAAGGGTTCCGCGCCGAGTACAGCCCGGCGTTCTTCGGTGAACAGCTCTTCGGCGAGCTGCGCAAGGTTAAAGCGGCGTTCGATCCCAATAACCGTCTCAATCCGGGGAAAATTTGTCCGCCGGAAGGCGTGGACGCGCCCATGCTGCAGGTGGATGCCGTCAAGCGCGGCACGTACGACAGACAAATCCCGATTGCCGTGCGCGCGTCCTGGCGCGGGGCGCTGGAGTGTAACGGCAACGGCCTGTGCTTTAACTTCGACGTGAAAAGCCCGATGTGCCCGTCGATGAAAATCACCAGCAACCGCATCCACTCGCCAAAAGGGCGGGCGACGCTGGTACGCGAATGGCTGCGTTTGCTGGCCGATCGCGGTATCGACCCGCTCAAGCTGGAGCAGGAGTTGCCGGAAAAACGGGCCAGCCTGCGTTCCCTGATAGAGCGCACCCGCAACAGCTGGCATGCGAATAAGGGCGAGTATGATTTCTCCCATGAGGTGAAAGAGGCCATGTCCGGCTGCCTGGCCTGTAAAGCCTGTTCGACCCAGTGCCCGATTAAGATAGACGTACCGGAGTTCCGCTCGCGCTTCCTGCAGCTCTACCACACGCGCTATCTGCGCCCGATGCGCGACCATCTGGTGGCAACGGTGGAGAGCTATGCCCCGCTGATGGCCCGGGCGCCAAAGACGTTCAACTTCTTTATCAATCAGCCGCTGGTGCGCAAGCTTTCCGAAAAACATATCGGGATGGTGGATCTGCCGCTGCTCTCGGTGCCGTCGCTGCAGCGTCAGCTGGTGGGGCACCGCTCGGCAAACATGACCCTGGAGCAGCTTGAGGCGTTAAGCCCTGAGCAAAAAGCGAAGGTGGTGCTGGTGGTGCAGGATCCGTTTACCAGCTATTACGACGCGCAGGTGGTGGCCGATTTTGTCCGTCTGACGGAGAAGCTGGGGTATCAGCCGGTGGTTCTGCCGTTCTCACCTAACGGTAAGGCGCAACACATTAAAGGCTTCCTCAACCGCTTCGCGAAAACGGCGCAAAAAACGTCTGATTTCCTTAACCGGGTCGCCGGGCTGGGCATGCCGATGGTGGGTGTCGATCCGGCGCTGGTGCTCTGCTATCGCGATGAATATAAGCAGACGCTGGGTGATAAACGCGGGGCGTTCCACGTTATGCTGGTGCACGAGTGGCTGCCGGCGGCTCTCGAGCAGACCAGCGCCATGGAGGTCAGCGGTGAGCCGTGGTACCTGTTTGGCCACTGTACCGAAGTCACCGCGCTGCCGGGCGCACCTGCGCAATGGGCCTCTATTTTTGCCCGCTTTGGCGCGAAGCTTGAGAGCGTCAGCGTCGGTTGCTGCGGCATGGCAGGCACTTACGGGCATGAAGTGAAGAATCACGCCAACTCGCTCGGTATCTACGAGTTGTCATGGCATCAGGCGATGCAGCGCTTGCCGCGAAACCGCTGCCTGGCAACGGGCTACTCCTGTCGTAGCCAGGTGAAACGTGTTGAAGGTAACGGGGTACGCCATCCGTTACAGGCTTTACTGGAGATTATCGGATGATCTGGAAACGTGCCGTCACGCTACAGGCATTAAACGCCATGGGCGAGGGGAATATGGTCGGGTTGCTGGATATCCAGTTTATCCGCATTGGGGAAGACGATCTGGAGGCCACCATGCCTGTCGATCATCGTACGCACCAGCCGTTTGGTTTACTGCACGGCGGTGCGTCCGTGGTGCTGGCCGAAACCCTGGGCTCGGTGGCGGGGTATCTCTGCACCGAAGGGGAGCAGAAGGTCGTCGGGCTTGAGGTGAACGCCAACCATATTCGCTCGGTGCGCAGCGGGCGCGTGCGCGGTATTTGCCGCGCGCTGCACGCCGGTAGCCGTCATCAGGTGTGGCAGATTGATATTCTCGATGAGCAGGATCGGCTGTGCTGCTCATCCAGGCTGACGACGGCGGTGGTGTAAATTTCCTGATGTTTTTGCATTTGGTCAAAATCTCGCCAGGGTGTTGTGATATACTGGTCAGGATTTGTACACAAGTGAGGACATCATGGATACTGAAATAACCCCAACGCAACTGGCAATTGAATATTTACGTCGCGATAACAGCAACCTGTCTCCGGCGCAGTACCTGAAAAAGCTGAAACAGCTTGAACTGGAGTTTACAGATTTGCTGGCGCTCTCTTCGAATGAACTGAAAGAAGAGATCTATTTTGCCTGGCGCTTGGGCGTTCACGTCCATTGAGAGAATGAAAAGGCCGCGAGTGCGGCCTTTTTTGTGTCTGCAATTCAGTACCGGGCGGGAAGTTTATTGATTTTAATCAGCCTGCCATCTTCCATTTCAATAAAGCCCCCTGTTTTGAGATCGGCCAGGATACGCATCACGCCGCTGCGGGAAAGCTGGGTTTTATCGCGAATGTAGCGTTCTGCGGTTATCTCCCGGCGATAAGATTCATCTTCATTCATTAATAACATCAGCTGCTGGCGGATCATCTCATAGGCCGTCGGGGCACCCTTTGGCATGACGGTGTTATAGAGCCGGTTGTACATAAACATCAGGTGGTTTGATATCAACCCCCACAGCGCCTTCTCCTGAATAATGACGTGGAGCTGTTCTGCGGTCAGCGTTCCAATCTTGCAGGGGGTCACCGTTTTCAGGTAGTCGTCAAAAAAGATGTCATTAATATTGGCCACTCCAAATAACGCCGGGCTTTTCGCGGTCGACAGCATCAGATTGTCGCTGCGTCGGTAAATGGCAACGGTCCCTTCCAGAATCAAATAACTCATTCCCCGGCCATCAACCACCAGATCCAGCTGCTCCCCGCGATCGAGATGACGGACAGAAGAATAAGGTTGTAAGTGCGTAATCAGCGCTTGCGCATAGGGAGAACCACGATGGGGTTTTTCTGTGGAGGACATAACCTGAACCTGAAAGAATCATCTTTCTGATTATAGCGTTACTCCTTATTACCGACATCACCTGAATCAGTATTTCCGCGGCAGATGGTGGACATCAAGCAGCACGCCTCGCTCCATCGTAATGTACTTCCCGGTGCGCAGTTCGGCAAGGATCCGCATTATCCCGCTACGCGAAAGCCAGGTGCGACTTTGTATATAGGCGGCCGCCGTGGTGTTCAGCCGTATTGCTTCGGGCTCCTGCATCAATTCAACCAGCTGAAAACGGATGATGTCATAGGCCGACATCTGCGAGATCCGCGAGCAGTGCTCATAGACCCGGGAGGCGGTATAGATCAGCAGATGCGAAAACGGCTCCCACAAATTGTGTTGCGCAATCACGCCGTTAAAACGCTCCAGCGAAACCCCGGCGAGTTCGGAGGTCTCCAGCGCCCTGACATACAGGTGCTCTGAGGAGAACTGGCTACTCACGCCAAGAATAAACGGCGCGGATTCAGAATTTAAGACGATGCCATCTCCCCGACGGTGCAACGCCACGCTGCCCTGGAGCAATAAAAAACACTGACGCACGTCGTTTGCATAATAGTGGAGCACTTCCCCCCGGGACAGTATGCGCCTCTCTGCCAGCGGAAGAAGATGATCAATTAATTTCTCGATGTGCTTATAGGGTTTAGCCGTAAGCACGGTGGCTTTTTCATTATCGAGACTGGGAGCCATTCGGGTGTTCATCAGATACCTCACTCACGGACGCGATCATTATTTGATCGATATAGAGAATTATCTTAAAAAACAGCAGGTCGTGGAATATTTAAGACGGGTCCAAAAATAGACCGCAGTAAATGACGAGCCTAATTATATGAATTCTAAGGGCGTAAATTAGGGGTCTAAAAGTAGACTGAAAATAGAAAGGCTTAAGAAATTTCAAAACTGGAATGTATTTATTTTGTTAAAGAGAAGTCTACAGCTAGACCTCAAAATAGATTGTGTGCCGAAAAGGAGTTGTATAAATTTCGGTCATCGGCTGATGAAGCCCGAATTATGTAATCTGGATTTCAGTAATAAATAAAGTGATACAGGATATGATGATGAAAAATAAAATGATGATAACCCTGCTGGCAGTGGGTTCCGCCCTGACAGCAACCCACGCTTTCGCCGCAGCAGGTACCGTTAATTTTAACGGAAATATTCTGGATTCCGCCTGTGACGTTGATGTGGCTTCGCAGAACCAGGTGGTGGTATTAGGTGATTATTATAAGACCGAGTTTCCGACCACCGGGGCCAGAACCGCAGCCACGCAATTTAATATCGTGTTGAAAAATTGCCCGGTGACGGTGACCAACGCGAAGGTTCGCTTTGATGGTACGCCAGATGCCACCAATTCCAGCCTGCTGGCGATTGATTCGTCCGCGGCGGGAGCGGCGACCGGAGTGGCAATCAACCTGATGAGTGCGGATAAGGCGGATCTGCCGCTTCACGGCAGCAACAGCTATAGCTATGTGCTGAGCAGCACCGCGGATAATACCCTGAGTTTCTACGCTCAGTATATTTCCACCGCAGCGACTGTCACCGCCGGTCCGGCGAATTCTGTCGCTAACTTCTCCGTGGTTTACAACTAATCGTTTGCAGCAATGTGCAGGGGGCCATCCCGGCCCCTTTGTGGTATGAGGTTTACAATGCGTTTTATCAACACAACCGGACTGGCCGTAGCGCTGTCAGCACTGACGCTGAGCACAGCGCAGGCCGGAGTGATTATTGGCGGCACCCGTATCATTTTCGATGGGACAAAAAAAGAGGCGTCAATAAGCATTAATAATCCTGACGCGACGCCTTATTTAATTCAGTCATGGATAGATGTGCCGGAAGGTAATTCAGGTAAAGCGCCTTTTATTATTACACCACCGTTATACCGACTGGATGGCGGGCAAAAAAACGTCGAGCGAATTGTGATGGCGGGTGCACTGCCTCAGCAGCAGGAAAGTTTATTTTGGCTGAATATTAAAGCGATCCCTTCAGCATCAAAACAGACGAACGCCCTGCAAATAGCAGTGAAAACGCGCATCAAACTGATCTACCGGCCAGAAAGTTTGCGGGCGTCTACGCCAGAAGAACAGGCTAATAAATTAACCTGGCAACGCGCCGGGAATGAAATTCAGGTCAACAACCCCACGCAATATGTCGTCAATTTTAATGAAATTACGCTGGGGGGGAAAAAACTGGACGATGTGACCTACGTGTTACCCGGCGCCTCAGCCCGGTTTGTATTACCCAATGAGGCAAGGGGAAATTCACTCACGTTTAAAATTATCAACGACTATGGCAGTCCCGGCGTATTACATCAAGCCAGTTTGTGATCCTTTCACAAACGGCAACGCCTGCATTAACCCGGTAATTCGCAATGACGGTAAATAACACGATGAAACCCGCACGCCTGGCGATGTTTATCGCCTTAGCGTTTGGCGGATCCTCAACCTCGCTCTACGCCAGTGTTGCCTTTAACACCGAATTAATTGAGCTGGATAATCCAGGCATGGATAAAGCCGATTTGTCGGCCTTTGAATCAGGCTCGCAGGCAGCGGGGATCTACCATGTCGATATTATTGTCGACGACGCGTTTCTGGAGACGGGGGATATTCAGTTTACCGCGAGCAAAGCCGACAACGGCGATGCGTCATTGCAGCCTTGTCTGAGTCTTGCGCAATTAAAACGCTGGGGGGTGAAAACGGCATTATTTCCTGCGCTCAGTGCAGGACACGGTGAATGCGTCAATCTTCAGGCGATTCCCCAGGCCAGTGCCGATTTCCAGTTTGGTGCCCAGCGTCTGGTGTTGAGTATTCCGCAGGCCGCCATCGATCTGCCGGCAAGAGGCTATGTGCCGCCGGAGATGTGGGATGAGGGGATAACGGCAGCCATGCTCAATTACAGCCTCAGCGGCGCGAACAGCCGGGCGAAAGCGGGTGAGGGGGCCAGCAGCAACAGCCAGTATGCGAACCTGCGTCCGGGGATAAATATTGGCCCGTGGCGTCTACGCAACTACACCACCTGGTCACGGGATGGCGCGGGGAAAGATCGATGGGACACGGTCTACAGCTATCTGCAACGTGCCGTTATTCCCCTGAAAGCGCAGCTTACCCTTGGGGACAGTTCCGCCCCGGCGGATGTCTTTGACAGCGTGCCTTTTCGCGGGGTTCAGCTGGCATCGGATGATGACATGTTACCGGATTCCCTGAAAGGCTATGCCCCAGTGGTCCGCGGGATCGCGCGCACCAATGCTCAGGTGGTGATTCGCCAGAATGGCTATCAGATCTACCAAAGCTACGTGGCGCCGGGCGCGTTTGAAATTACCGATATGTATCCCACCGGCGGCGCGGGCGATTTAGACGTGACCATCAAAGAGGCCGATGGCAGCGAGCAGCATTTCACGCTGCCGTATGCCTCGGTACCGGTATTGCAGCGCGAAGGGCGACTGAAATATGCCCTCACCGGTGGACAGTATCGCGCCTACAACAGCAGCGTGGAGAAAACCCCGTTCGGGCAGATCGCCGCGATTTATGGGCTTCAGAAAGGCATCACGATCTATGGCGGGGGGCAGGGTGCCAGCAAATATCAGTCGCTTGCGGTCGGAGCCGGTAAAAACATGGGGGACTTCGGCGCGCTTTCTGTCGATGTCACCCAGGCCTGGTCAACGCCGGCCAATACTGCAAAAACGCAGGGGCAGTCCTGGCGAGCGCGTTACAGCAAGAACGTAATTAATACCGGCACCAACTTTTCGATTGCGGGGTACCGTTATTCAACGCGCGGCTATTACGGACTCCAGGACGTGCTGGACTCCTGGGGGAACAGCGGCGCACTTCAGGACAGACGGCGTAACCGCCTGGAGCTCACCATGAGCCAGACGCTGGGCGGTGACCGGGGCGCGCTGACGCTCAGCGCCGCGCGGGAAGATTACTGGAACGCTGACAGACCCATGGCGTCGTGGAGTGTCGGCTACAACAATGACTGGCACAACATCAGCTATGGCGTGAGCTGGACATACAGCAAAAATGGCAGCCCGTCGTCCGGCAGTGGAAGTAAAAAGACCTACGTTCACGACCAGCTTCTGGCGCTGACCGTTAGCGTACCGCTGGATAAATTTCTGCCGCAGACGTGGGCTAACTATGGCCTGAACGCCAGTAAGAACAGTGGCACGACGCACAGTATCGGCATGAACGGGGTGGCCCTCGACAATAGCGCCCTGAGCTGGAATATCCAGCAGGGTTATGGTTCGGACGGCGTGGGCTATACCGGTACGCTCAACGGCGACTATAAAGGCACGTACGGGGAAGTTACGGCGGGCTATGGGTACGACAAACATAGCGAGCGCCTTAGCTATGGTTTGCAGGGGGGGATCCTCGCGCATGCTGATGGCTTGACGCTGTCTCAGCCGCTGGGGGAAACCAACGCGTTAATCAAAGCCCCGGGCGCGCACGGCGTGAATATTCGTAATCAGTCCGGCGTGCGAACGGATTTCCGGGGCTATACGGTGGTGAATAACCTCTCCGTATACCGCAAAAACGATCTCACTCTCGATCCGGAAAATATGCCTGACGATGTGGAGCTGGAGATCAACACCCGCACGGTCACGCCTACGCGCGGCGCGGTGGTGAAAGCCGATTATTTGTCCAAAGTCGGACGCCGGGTGCTGATGACGTTGACGACGCCTGAGCAGTTCGTGCCGTTTGGCGCGGTTGTTACCCTGGCGGATGATGACAAGAGCAGCTTTATCGTGGGCGATCGCGGCCAGGTCTATTTAACCGGCCTGCGCGACCAGGGCACGGTCCTGGCAACATGGGGACATCAACCTCACCAGCAGTGTCGGGCAGATTTTAGCCTGCCTAATGGAGCGCAATACGGCGGCATCACGGACATCAGCGTCTCGTGTCGCCGGGAGCATTAAGATGAAACGGATCAACATGTTATTACTGCTGTGCTGTCTTTGCGCATGGCATATCGCCCGGGCCGGGACCTGCACCACCATTACGCCTCAGCTTTCTACACTGTCGGTGGGCACAATCAATGTTCAGCGCGATGCGCCTGTCGGCACGGTGATTTTTTCCGGCGCGGCGAGTAATACCGGCACCTACCTTAGCGGGTGTACCAATCCACTTATGTTGGGTTTTAGCATGCGATACAACAATGCCGCGCTGAGCAGCTACGGCAATCATGTTTACAACACCAACGTTAGCGGGATTGGCATTCGGCTTTCATCAAATGCCTATTTTGAGAACCCGAGCAATACGTTCTCGTATAGTGCGCAGACCTCGTATGTGGTCTGGTACGGGGGCTGGGTCGAGTTGGTGGTGACTGGCCCGGTATCGTCCGGCGCCTTAACGCCAGGCCCCATAGGGGCGGTGACGCTGCAGGGCAGCGACGGTATTTACCGTGACGGGTTAACCGTGCAGCTGACCGGCGGCACAATCAATGCGCTGGCCTGCACCATCACCACGCCGCAGCTGACGTTCCCGATTGGTGATATTTCGGCCGCAGCATTTGGCTCAGTGGTGGGGACCACGCCAGCAGTTGCGCAGAATACGCAAAACCTCGGGTTGAACTGCAGCGCCGGCACCAATATTTCGGTTTCCCTGAGCGGAATACAGAACCCGGACAGTGCGAATACCAGCGTAATGGCATTAACAGGGCAGGGAAATAGCGGCACCGCAAAAGGCGTTGGCGTGCAGCTTCTCTATAATGGCTCGCCGCTGACGTTAAACAGCCGTCTTTTATTAAAACAGTCTGCAGGCGGGCAGGAGACGCTCCCGTTAACGGCACGCTATTTCCAGACATTAACATCCGTTGAGTCCGGCTCGGCAAATGCCTCCGCCACCCTTAATTTGACCTACCAGTAACAGGTGAAATGATGAAATTACCCTTCAGGAGAGGGATGCTCCTCCTTGCATTCAGCTGGAACGTCATTGCAGCTGATAGCGTTAATCTGGGCGTGACGGGAAATATCATCGCCTCGCCCTGCGTATTTAATGGCGGGAGCGCAAACCTGGATATTAATCTTGGAAATATACAGGCGACTAATATGGCGACGCCGGGATCGACATCCGATCCGGTGCCGTTTAATTTGCAATTTACCCAGTGCCCAGCGGGGACCCGAAGCGTCACGGTCTCGTTCACCGGCACCCCCGATCCGGCGGCCGGTGCGGACTACTACATGAACAGCGGCTCGGCGACAAACGTGGCGATAGCCATGCGTGAGGCCGCAACGGGAACGCTGAAGGGGACCGGGTCCAGCATAACGCAAAATATTGCGCCGGACAGAACGGCGACCATGGCCATGCAGGCTTCGGTAAAATCTGTAACCGGTGGCGCGACGCCGGGCAGTGTCAGCGCAGTTGTTGTGATGACCATGCAATACAATTAACAATCCCGCGCGTTAATAACGCTTATTGACTGACCCACATCGGTATTTGCTATGTTGAATATTCTGATTCAAGAGACAGACCAATTTTTTCACCATGGGCTGCAGTGTTTCTTTGTGGAATTCTTTTTGCGTAATTTTAAGCAGCAGATTCATTTCGAGGCGGAGCTTAGCCGTGATAACGTCAGTGCCGCCGATATTATCGTTCTCTCGTTTTGTATGGGGGAGGCGCTGGTCTGTTTTCCCGAATTACAGGCGCGCCAGAAAGGGATTGTGATCGGATTGGTAGAAGATGAATATCATTTTTCTGCCTTACCCTCCTGCTTTAACGATATTATTTTTATTTCGCGTCGTGCTTCGCTTGATCGGATAAGCCAGGTGCTGTTCATCGCCTGGTACCGCGCAGAGCTGGCGGGGAACAGCTGGAAGCAAAAAAGCTGCGCAGAGTGTCAGCATAAAATATTATCACCCCAGCAAAAACGCATTATGGCCAATTTTTACCGGGGATTATCGGTAGTGCAGATCGCGCATGCGCTGAAGATCAGCGATAAAACCGTTTTTACACAAAAGTATGTAATGATGCAGAAATTTAATCTGCGAACCGATTTTGAACTGATTGCCCTTATTCGCCGAATGGTGCAAAGGAACAGTTACCCAAACCGGCTCGGTGACTATCTCGCATTCTCTTTGATACTCTAAATTACCTGAATTTGTGCGCCGTTATGCGCCTTTAGCATAGCGCGCGCGTCATGGTATTTTTTATGCTTTATATAATGACGCCTTCGCTATGCAAATTCATAAAACCATCAAGCCGATTTTTGTCTGTAAATTTAAGTGTGTTGGGCCAGAATGCTTAATGTCATGTTGTCGTGGCTGGACAATCGCTATCGACAAGAAAACCCATCAGAAA
This sequence comes from Enterobacter sp. T1-1, assembly GCF_000710795.1. Lineage (NCBI taxonomy): Bacteria > Pseudomonadati > Pseudomonadota > Gammaproteobacteria > Enterobacterales > Enterobacteriaceae > Enterobacter > Enterobacter sp. T1-1. The sequence continues at coordinate 241,075 of NZ_JALW01000005.1, forward strand.
TACGTTCTCTCCCCGCACACAGAGATTGCCGCCATTGCCAAAAAGAACCTTATCCTTCAGCGAAAGGGCAAGAATCGCTACTCCAGAGTGAAGTTAAACGAAAAAGGGGACTGTCCTTTTATCGATGAAAACAAGCTCTGCATGGTCCACCGCGATCTGGGGGAAGAGGCGCTCTCGCATACCTGCAGCACTTACCCCCGGAGTTCAACTCGCTACCAGGATGAGACACGGCACACGATGACGCTCTCCTGCCCGGAGGTGGTGCGGCGGGTGCTGTTTGACCCGGATGCGATGCTGCTTCAGGAGCAGGATGAGCTGGTGGCGGGCTATAAAACCAATTTGATTGGGCAGCGCCAGTCTGTCTCGCAGACTCAACAGGTGATCCATCTTTTCGCCTGGAATTTAATCCAGTCGCCATCCCGTAATATAGAAGAAAATTTGATGGCGCTGGCGCAGTTTATTCTTTGTCTCCAGCACGTTAACGTCGATCTGCATAATAAATTTGCTGAAGTGGAAAATTTCTACGAAGCGCTTCTCAATGAGCTGCAAAGTAGAAAATCGCTGATGGATTCCGGTCATCTGGCTAAGTCAAACGCAATGAAATATCTGGCTTTGTCCGTCATGGGTACGCATGTTGCAAAAGATACAGCCCGGGACGGTTTTATTCTTGAAGGGCATCAGCAAATTGCCGCATACCTGGATGTTGCCGGTATTAGCGACACGGCGGAACTGGAGACAAAATTCGACGCGATTAATCAGCAGTGGCACAAAGTATGTGAGGATTCCTGTTTGTCAGAACCTTACGTGTTACGCAATTACCTGCTGTACAAACTCTACAGCAGCTATTTCCCCGGCAAAAACATGGCGACGATGATGCGTCAGTTTTATCGTATCGTGCTGGACTTTTTCTATATCAAATTCATCCTCAGCGTGAGATCGATGCAGGGCGAAATCGACCAACAGGTGGTAATGAAAACCATCGCCAGCCTCTCCGAAAAGACCATGCACAATAACACCATTGATGCCCGCATGGACGCTGCGATTGATAAAATCAATGGCGGCGATGATTTATCCTGCCTGCTGTTGATTGGATAAACGCCCGTAACGTAGGCCGGGTAAGCGCAGCGCCACCCGGCATTTTCTCAGACATTCACCGCACTGATCAGCCGAGACTTCATGGACTGGTATGCCGATGCCGCAAAGTCCTCAGCCCAGCGTTGATCCTCAATGGCGTCCAGCTGTACCGCACAATACTTCGTTTCCGGCGTTTTAGAGATGGGATCGAGATTATCCTGCGTCAGTTCGTTGCAGGCACCAATCCACCACTGATAGGTCATATATACAGCCCCGGGGTTGATGCGTTCGCTGAGGCTGGCGCGGGTAATCACTTTACCGCGGCGCGAACGCACCCAGACCAGTTGCCCGTCAGTGATACCGCGTTGTTCCGCATCCGCCGGGTTCAATTGCACCCGACCCGGTTCGTCGGCCAGGCTTTGCAGCGCGGCGCAGTTCCCGGTCATGGAACGACAGGAGTAATGTCCCACTTCGCGCACCGTGCAGAGCACCAGAGGATAGTCTTCGTCAGGTGTTTCAGCGGGCGCTCGCCAGGCTGCGGCAAACAGTCGCCCTTTGCCGGTTGGCGTGTCGAAGTGATTATCTTTGTACAGGTACGGTGTGCCGGGGTGATCGAGCGTTGGGCATGGCCACTGGACATGGCCCATTTCGCCCATTTTTTCGTATGTTACGCCGTAGAACAGCGGACACAGCGCGCGCATCTCATCCCAGATCTGCTGGTTTGAGGTGTAGTGCATCGGATAGCCCATTTCTGTCGCCAGCAGGCTGATGATCTCCCAGTCGCGTTTTACGTTGCCGCTGGCCTCAATGGCCTTGCCGAAACGCTGGAAGCCACGATCGGCACAGGTAAAGACGCCCCCGTGTTCGCCCCACGAGGTGGCGGGTAACAGAACATCCGCCACTTCCGCCGTTTTGGTC